>CAZNQV010000001.1:0-30211 GCA_964575655.1 uncultured Muribaculaceae bacterium
GAAAAATTAGTAAGCAATTTAATAAAAGAAAATAATTTAAGTGTTAAATACACCATTGTAAGTGAAGCAGGAGCAAGTGTATACTCTGCGAGTGACCTTGCAAGACATGAATTTCCTGACTACTCAGTAGAACAAAGAAGTGCAGTTAGTATCGCGAGAAGATTACAAGATGCTTTATCAGAACTAGTTAAAATAGATCCTAAAAGTATTGGTGTAGGACTTTATCAACATGATTTAAAACCAAAAGAATTAGATGAACAATTATCTTTTGTAGTTAGTAAGATAGTTAATAAAGTTGGTGTTAATCTTAATTCAGCAAGTGAAAGCATTTTACAATATGTATCAGGATTAAATAAAAAAACTATTAAAGCAATTCTAGACTATCGTAAGAAAAAAGGAACTATTAAAGAACGATTAGAATTAAAGAAGATTAAAGAAATAGATGATAAAATATTTGAACAATCATCAGGATTCTTAAGAGTATTAGAAGGAAGTAATCCATTAGATAAAACTAATATTCATCCTGAAGATTATGGCTTAGTGAATAGTATAATACATAAATTAAATATTGATATTAACTTAATAGGAACAGAAGTAATATCACAAAAACTAAATGATATTAATGATAACGAAATAATCAAAGAATTCAATATTAGTTTAGATAAGCTGAATATGATTAAAGATAACCTTATCAATGGTGTAATTGATCCACGAGACGAAATACAGAAAGTAAGTCTAAGAAGTGATGTTTTAACGATTGATGATTTAACTATTGGTATGGAATTAGAAGGTACAGTTCGTAATGTTACTTCCTTTGGAGCCTTTATTGATATTGGATTACACGATGATGCTTTAGTTCATATTTCTAAAATGAGCAAAAGTTTTGTCAATCATCCAAGTGATATATTGAAAGTTGGCGAGATTATTACTGTTTATGTTGATCAAATTGAAAAAGATAAGGCGAGAGTCAATTTAACCTTAATAAAAGACTAGTAACTGTAAAAACGGGAATATACTGCTAAAAACAGTTGACTTTTCATATATTTATAGTATAATTCTAACTGGTACATTTTTCTTATATCCCACACAAAAATAAGTACTGGGAACACTTATTTTGTGAATAAGAAAGGAAAGATAAAAATTATGACAAGTTATATGCAAAAAAAAGAAACAGTTGAACACAAATGGTATGTTATTGATGCAACAGACATTCCACTAGGACGTTTAGCTGCAAAAGCTGCTCATATCCTTAGAGGAAAACATAAAGCAACTTTTACACCACACATTGATTGTGGTGACAATATTATCGTTATAAATGCTGAAAAAGCAAAATTAACTGGTAATAAATTAGAAAAGAAATTATACTATGATCATTCCAGATATGTTGGAGGATTAAGAGTAAGAAAAGCCAAAGAAATGGTTGAAAGAGCAATTAAAGGGATGCTACCAAATGGTAGATTAGGACGTCAAATGTATGGTAAATTATTCGTATACGCAGGTTCTGAACATCCACATCAAGCACAACAACCAGAATTATTGGAAGTTAAATAAGGGAGGTAATTATGGCAAAGAAAGAAAAAGTTATGTATTATGGAACTGGTAGAAGAAAGACTTCTATCGCAAAAGTAAAGTTAGTTCCAGGTAGTGGAAAAATAACTGTAAACGGAAAAGATGTACATGAGTATTTCCCATTTGAGACTTTAGTTATGGATTTAGTACAACCATTAGATATTACACAAACTAGAGAAACTTTTGATGTTATTGCAGAAGTTAAAGGTGGCGGTTTTAATGGTCAAACAGGAGCAATTCGTTTAGGAATTACTCGTGCTTTAATGGAATCTGATAAAGATAACACTGATGCTGATAATAGTTTCAGAAAAGTATTAAAACAAGCTGGTTTTGTAACGAGAGACTCAAGAATAAAAGAACGTAAGAAATATGGATTGAAAAAAGCTCGTCGTGCACCACAATTCTCAAAAAGATAATATTATTAAGACTATTAAGAAATACTTAATAGTCTTTTTTGTTTTAAAATAATTAGAAAAATAAACGAAAAAAATGCACAAAAGCATAATATTAATTAGGTGATGCTATGCTAAAACTTAAAATAATTATTTTTTTGTGTCTTTTTATTGGTTCTTCTGTTTGCGTTTACGCATTAACACAAAAAAGTAATTTAGATTTAATTGGAAAAACTATATATATAGATCCAGGCCATGGAGGTAGAGATGATGGTACAAGTTATCAAGACATAGTTGAAAAAGATTTAAATTTGGCAATCGCTATCAAATTAAAAAAGACATTATTAAATAAAGGTGCTATTGTTTTTATGACTAGAGAAACAGATATCGACTTATCAAAACAAACAGATCAAAGTAAAAAGAAAGGTGATTTGCAACGAAGAGTTAAAATGATTGAAGATGCAAAAGTCGACTTATACATATCTATTCATATTAATTGGTACACAGAATCACAATATAAAGGAATTGATATTATGTATAATGATATTAATTCAAATAATAAAATATTAGCAGAAACTTTATATGAAAGTATGAAACAAAAACTAAATGTTAGAAAAACTAAGTATATAGATGATTACATGTATCGTAATATTACCAGGCCGGGTATATTAATTGAATGTGGTTTTCTATCAAATCCTGATGAAAGGTATCTTTTACAACAAGAAAGTTATCAACAGAAACTTGTCGATAACCTAGTTGTGGGCATTATTAAATATTTTAACTAATATTATTTTACGATTGTAATAAATCTATCTTTATATTTGAATAAAATTATGTTATATTATATATAATAGGTGGTTGAATGGCAATTAAAACTAACAAAAAGAAAATAATTAGTCTATTAATTTCAATAGTATCAATTTCATTGCTAATTGGTAGTTTTTCTTATGCTTGGCTAGAAGGTAGTTTCTTATCAGCTAATCAAGTAACAATTAATGCTGGTTACTTAGATTTAACATATAATGCTAGTGCTAATTTAATAAATATGACTAATGCCTTACCACAATCAGATACTGATGCTATAACTAACAATGATGCACATACATTTAATTTAACAAACAATAGTACTGAAAATATTGGATACATTATTAAATTAGAAAATATTTGTGTGACTAGTGCTAATGTGGATGTTTGCGTACCCGATCAATATGTAAAAGCAGCCATCAGTATAAATAATGGTGCATATACAACAATTGCTTTAGCAAATGGCAATATTATAGCATCAGGGACTATTACTAAAAAAGTCACTAATCCAACCGTAGAGCTTTTTTCATTAAAAATTTGGTTATCAAGCGATACTCCAAATACATATAATAAAGGTACAACTGCAACTAATATTGTGTATCAAGGACAACTTAAATTAGAAACTACTCAACAACTAGGTACCTTAGTGTCTGGTTTAACGATTGATTTGGGATATACAACAATCGCAATAGATGGGCAAACCCAAGCAACTGTTAGTGTTTCTCCCGCTGATGCAACAAATAAAACTGTAACTTGGAGTAGTAGTAATCCGTCAGTAGCGACAATTAGTTCCTCTGGATTAATATTTGGAATAGCTAGTGGAACGACTAGAATCTGTGCCGTCGCTAATGATGGTAGTGCAAATTATGATTGCAATAATCTCACAGTAACTACAAACTAAAAGAACACTTAGTGTTCTTTTTTTATAAAATATCTATTAATAACCTCGCGATCACTATATGGTAAATATCTATCTTTTATCGCCATATACTGATCATCACCTTTACCTAAAATTGCAACTATGTCATTTGGTTTAGCCATATCAAAGGCTTTTTTTATGGCGTTTTCCCTTTTTAATTCAATAGTATATGTCTTTTTTTTAACTAATTTAGTCATATCATTAATAATATCATTGACATCTTCATATCTTGGATCATCTTCTGTAAAAATGGGGAAATCAGCAAATTTACATACACAATTACCAACATGCTTTCGTTTACTCTTATCTCTTCCACCAGCACAACCAACTACTACAATTAAATTACCTTTGCAAGAATTTCTTAAAGATTTAAGAATTGATTTTGTAGCGTTAATAGTATGGGCATAATCTAATACGATAGAATATGGTTGACCAAAATTAAAAAATTCAAAACGACCTTTAACTGGAACAATACAATTTAGTTTACTAATGATATTTTCCATATTTATTCCTAGATAGTTCACCGCAAGAATAGCCGCAGTTAAGTTAAAAATATTAAATCTACCTTTTAGTGTAGTTTGAATAGTGTATGTTACATTATTAAATCGCAAATTATATTTTATACCCGATTTATTCTCTGTTATCTTAGATATAAATGCGTTGCAATTTCGTTTTGTACCGTAAGTTATTGTGTTGGCATTACATTTTTTTATAATATAATCACTATGATAATCATCAGCATTAATGATAGCAAGGCCGTTAGCCTTTAATTTATTGAAAAGTTTACTCTTTGATTCTACATAGTTTTTTATTGTTTTATGAGTATTCAAATGATCTTTTGTAATATTCGTTAAAATAGCAACATCGAACAATAAACCATCACAGCGATGATAATACAACCCTTCACTAGATACTTCCATACTCATTGCTTTACCTTTATGCTTAATAGTGTATTTTAAATGCTTCATAATATCTTCTATTCTAGGGGTGGTATTTTTAGTTTTAATACAATAATTATTCATTTCAAAGCCATTGGTACCCAAATAACTACAAGGAACAAATTGTGCTAAAATTTGGTTTATTAAAGTCGCGGTTGTTGTTTTTCCATCGGTCCCAGTTACACCAATTAATCTGATGCTATTGTGATTGATTTGATAGAATTCAGAACACAAATCATATAAAGTTTGATAAATATTATCCACTTTAATTACTTTTTTATTAGTAATATCAACTTTATTTGAAACAATAACAGCTCGTGCTTTTTTATCTAATGCTTCCTTAATATATTCAATAGTATGTTCATCATTTTTGATGCAAACAAATAAATCATTTTTTTTAACTTCTTTAGAATTTGTTTTTATCCCTTTGATTTTAATATTATATGGCTTTATTTTTTTCATAGCATTTGCATATTTGAATTAGAATATGGGTTATAATAGTTATTATTTCCCTTTATTTGTTGTTCTAATTCATTTACCTTTGATTGTAGCATTTCAATTTTTTTATCAATTTCGTCAATTTTCATATCAATGGGTTGCATCATCATGTTATTCCCAAAATTATTGGGTGATTGTGGTATAAAACCATATGGCATTTGCATATTCATAAACATTCTCCTTTTTCAATTTATTCTATGCAAATGTTTATTTTATGACTAGGCTATAGTATAATTTAGATAGGTGAAAAACATGAGATTACGTAATGTAAAAGACAAATATGAAATTTTATCAAATAGTACATATATAATCAACAATTATTATGATTATAAAGGTAAATGGCATACTAAATTCAATAACAATCCTATTTATTTAGAAATAGGTCCTGGTAAATGTGGACACATTGTTCAAAGTGCAATTAAAAATCCTAATATTAATTATATAGGAATTGAACAAAACGCTAGCATTTTAGCACTTGCAGTGAAGAAAATAATCCCTGGAATTCCCAATTTATTACTAATTAATGCTAATGCTGATAGTCTTGACGATATTTTTAATAAAGAAATTAATACTATCTATTTAAACTTCTCAGACCCTTGGCCTAAAAAAAGACATGCTAACAGGCGTTTAACAAGTGAAAAGTATTTAAAAATATATGATAATATATTCGAAAAAAAATGCCGAATAAGACAAAAGACTGATAATCAAGGATTATTCGAATCATCTTTAATATCTTATTCTAATTCTAATTATAAAATCAAAGAAATATCTCTTGATTATCATAAAGTTGATGATCAGCTTAATATAATGACGGAATATGAAACTAAATTTTTTAATAAAAACAAACCAATTTATATGGTAATTGTTGAAAAATAAGAAAACTTAGGACTTTTTATTTAAATGATAGTTTGATATAATATAAAAGTAGGTGATACATTAATGAAAAAGTGCAAACTAATAGTATTAATACTATTGGTATTTATAGTAACTGGTTGTACAACATATCGTGTTGATAAACTTACATATGAAAAACTAGTTGATGCAATTATTTACGATAAAACCCCAAAAGTTAATACGGCATTACAGGGATTCAAATTTTATTTACCTAGAGATTCTAAAATAATTTCATCTAGTGAAAGTAATGCTGTTTTATATTCTGGTGGTACAAAATACTATTTATATATTGATTTAATCAGTTATTATAACAAAACAAACAATGATTATAATCTCACTTTAGAAGGTGAAAGAATCTTCACTAAAAAAATTGAATATCAAGATAAAGAGGGGTATATCATAATTACTAAACAAGAAAAAAATTATTTTTTAGAAATAATGCATAATTATGGTAAAATAGAAGTAATAACAGATGAAGATAACATTAAATTAGCATTAACTAAATCGCTAATATTATTATCTAGTATAGATTACAATGACAAAGTAATAGAAAGCTTAATTGGTGTTAATAGTTTAAATTATAAAGAAGAAACTTATAATTTATTGAGTCCAAATGAAAATAGAACTGATTTCTTGGATTACGCTGAAGAATATGAAGATGTAGATAATGAATTGCCAGACGAAGATGTAATTCCAATTGAAGATGAATAATGAGGTGAAAGAATGGGACTATTTAATAAAATAAAAGATATGTTTTTCGAGGAAGAAGAAGATAATGATGTTCAAGTTAATGATAATCGTATTGCAAAGAAGATAGAAATATCAAAAGCGAAAACAAAAGATCCCGAACCTATCGTTGAGGAAAAAGAAGAATTTGTCGAACCAATCATTGAAGACTTTGAAGAGCCAGAGATAGATGAGGAAGAAGAATTAACTAAAGTAAGAAAACCAGTTATCTTTGATGATGAAGATTTTATTGAGGATTTCGTATCTGAGCAAGAAACAAAAGAACATGTATTATATGGTGGTGTTACAACTAAAAAAGAACCAGTTATTGACAAGAAAAAGTTTGCACCATCACCAATTATTTCTCCGGTTTATGGGGTGCTAAGTAAAAATTATCAAAAAGAAGATTTCGAAGAATCAAAAAAAGATTTAGATCATCTCTTTGTTGAAGAACGCAAGAAAAAAATAACTTTTGATTCAGTAAGACAAAAAGCATATGGGGATTTAACAGATGAAATAGAACAAATTATGGAAAAACCTGCAGCAGAGTCAAAAAAATTATTATATGATATGGAGGCTGAAGAAAAAGGACCGGCAGTAGAAGCTGTTACTATGGGCGATGCTGAAGAGTACTTTAAAGACTTAGGCTTAGAATATAATGTAGATTATATTGATGTTACGAAAACGCATCGCACGAGAAGTGAAAAAAATAAAGATTTAACTGAAAAGGTAACAACACCAATTGAAGAAACTGATGAAGAAAAGAATTTATATGATTTAATTGATATGATGTATGAGAATAAGGAGGAATAAAAATGGGTATGTATAACGAAGTGTTATTAACAATATTGTTAATACTAGGAGCAATATTAGCAATTGTACTAATTGTAGTAAGCATTAAATTAATCTACACTGTAGACAAAGTTAATATAATTTTAAATGATGTCGAAAAAAAAGTGGAGAGCGTTAATGGGTTATTTAATTTAGTAGATCGAATAACAGATGGAGTTTCATCAGTGAGTGATGTTTTAGTAAATGCAATAGTAGGACTAATTGAGAAAATATTTACTAAAAAAGATAAAAACGAAGAAATTATTGATGAATAGTAGTAAAGAGTATGTCAATCATACTTTTTTTTAGCATATAATTTATTAAAATGTGATAAAATAAGGTTAGGAGGATTTAATATGGGAAAAAAGAAAAGTGGTTTAGGAAAGTTTTTATTAGGAATTGGTGCAGGAATTGGTTTAGGTGTATTATTTGCGCCAGATAAAGGTATTGAAACAAGAAAAAAATTGAAAATAAAACTAGACGAGTTACTAGAAAAAGCTAAAGACATAGATGTAGAAGAAGTAAAAGAAGAAATTGAAATGAAAGTCACTGAAATCAAAGCAGAGTTACAAGATTTAGATAAAGAAAAAGTTTTGAAAATTGCTAAAGAAAAAAGTGCTGAAATTGGTGAAAAAATTGAAGAATTAGCGCTTATTGCTAAAGAAAAAGCAACGCCTACTGTAGAAAAAATAGTAGAAGAAGTCAGACTAAAAGCAATTGAAGTTACAAAAGATGTTTTAACTAAACTAGAAAAACCACAAAAAGAGGGAAAATAATTAATGACCATTTCGGTCATTTTTTTTGATTTTAAATTGATAAAGTTAATTGTTTTTGTTATGATATATTTATGGTGATATAAATGAGTAAACATAAAAAGAAAGACATAAAAGAAATATTAAAAATTATAATGATTGTCTTAGGAATTATTTTAATACTAGAAGTAGGTTTTTTAGTATATGCAAGGATTAAAAATGAAAAGAATAGTGTATATGTTAATACTATCAATAATGGTAAGGAAGTATCTGATGGTTATCTAACTATTGGTCGCAGTGATTTTAAATATAGTCACACCAATAAATTTGAAAAGAATGGTGCTACTAAAGCTGTATTTACTAAATATAATAAAGAATACAAGATGGTTTTCGAATCAAAATTGGATAGTGAGTATAATAGTAGTTTTTATGATGTAATTGAAATATCTGATGGCTATATAACAGTAGGGGAAATCCAAATGACCGAGTATCAAAATAAAAACAACACTAGCGAAGCTGTTATTGTAAAATATGATAAAACTGGAAAAAGCGTATGGCGTAAGAATTTTCAAGTTTTAGATGTTAGCAAATTTATGAAAGTAAAACAAGATAGTGAAGGAAACTTAGTAGTTGTAGGGCAAAGTTTATATGAAGCTAATGTTATTGGTAATCATACAACAGGTGGTGCAATAATTGCCAAATACAACTCAAAAGGCGAATTATTAACTAGTGCTAATTACGATGGACCAAAATCAGGAATTTATAATGATTTTATAATAACTGAAGATGGATACATTGTAATAGGTAAAATAAAATCATCAACAGGAATCATTATAAAATATAATAAAGAATTAAAAATGGTATGGCGTAAACTATATGGGAATACTGATAGTTTAGGTTTAAAATCAATCGTTACACTAGATAATAAAAGTTTTCTAGTTACAGGTTCTAAAATGTCTAGTAGTAAAGATTCGAAAAATCAAACGGCAGTTATTTTAAAATATAGTTTGACTGGTCAAAAACTAAATGAAATAGAGTATAAAGTAAAAGAAATCAATCGCTATGAAAGTATTGAAGTTAATAATGAAAATATCATTGCAACAGGAGTAAGTAGTACAATAGAAGATCAAAGTAAAGTAATGTCATTTATAAATGTTTATGATAAAAATTTAGAACTGATTAAGGAAAGCAAAATAGAACAAAATGCAGCTTTCATTATAAGCAATATTGATAACAATACCTTATTTGGATATACTAATTCCAAAATAAAAGATATAAAATCAAATGGCAAAGATATATTTCCAATTATTATGAACATTAGTGATGAATATGAATTAAAATATAATACTTTGAAATAATATTGTCCTAAAAGGAGGCACACTATGGATAAAAAGAAAGAGATTATCATTACAATTGTTGGAATCGTTATACTATTATTAGCAATGGCAACAGCAACTTATGCTATGTTCACATTCACTGGAACAGGAGTAAAAACGCACACGATTACTAGTGGATTAATTACTTTTTCCTATACCGAAGGAACCAACAATTTATCAATTAATAGTGCTTATCCAATAGCTGATGAAGACGCAGAAACAACAAGTAACTATTTTCAGTTTACTGTAGGTGCTACTTCTGATGCCCCTATTGATATTGATTATCAAATATTTTTCATGCCTGATGGCAACAATACCTTAGATGAGCAATATGTGAAATTATATTTAACGACATTTGATTCAAATGTTGAAACCGAAGTATTTGCCCCAGCATTGGCAAATTCATTTGCAACATTCTATAATGAATATGGTTACTTAATGTTGACTGACACTTACAGTTTTACAAACAGTATTACATCATTAAATACGGTATATCGTTTAAGAATGTGGATTGATTCATCGTACACAGGATTAACTCCAAATGGAGAAATAGATACAGCAAAAGTTTATAAAATAAAAGTAAATGTAGTAGGAACCAATTAAAAAAGAGATTATATCTCTTTTAATTTTTGCCATAAACTTGTGTGTTCGGATCTCTAAAAAAATTAATCTTTGGTGGATAAGTTGTCAACAAACAATAAACTACTATGATAAAACCAAAGACTCCAATTGTTATCAATAAAGGAACTTCAAAAATAGTATTTATTGACAATATCATATATGAAACTAAAGAACTAATGAGTGCTGATACATAAATAGCAATTCCTTTTAATAAAGGAGTTTTTCTTTTTAATAATACTTGAGAACTATAATAAATAATAAATAATAATGCTATAGATACGAAAATTTGTAATAACTTAGCAATTAGGATATTATCATTGTTTTTCAAGTAGGGCAATTCTATAAAAGACCAAAATATGATTGGTAAAACAATAACTTTTAAGTTTTCCCAAACACTATCATTGTTAATGCTAAATAAATCAGTAAATTTATTAGGCTTAAATACTTCATCAACATAATGAAATAGCAAAGCACAAGAACCAATAAATAAAAAGCCCAAAATTTCAAAACAAAACAACATTAGCCATACCACCTTTATCTTAAAAATATTATACAATAATATATGTGATTATTCAAATAAATATTGAATAAACTAGAATAATTTTATATACTTATATTAGAGTTCTAGAGAGAGTGATAATATGGAAAACAAAGGTTTTATTGAAACATATGGTGAAAATTTTACAACTAAAGAATATATAACTAATCCTGCAATTGGTAGAGAAAAAGAAATAAAAGAGTTAATCTTGATTCTTTTAACTCCAGATAAATCAGGAATTTTAACAGGTAAGCCAGGTATTGGTAAAACAGCAATTGTTGAAGGATTAGCTTATCAAATTCAAATGGGCAATGTCCCTGACGCCTTAAAAGGATACACTATTGTTAAAATTGATACCCAAGCACTAATGGGGATAGTGAAAGAAACGGGTGATAGTAGAGTACTAACTCTAGTGAATGAATTAAAACAAAAAGAGAAATACATTTTATTTATAGATGAAATCCATACTTTAATCGGTTCAAGAGATCAAGGTGCTTTGGATTTTGCCAATATGTTTAAAACCGGTTTAGGGCGAGGAGATGTCAAATTAATAGGTGCAACAACAACTGAAGAGTATGAACGATACATACTTAGGGATAAAGCATTTTTAAGAAGATTTGAAAAAGTTATTGTTGAGGAACCAACGAGAGAGCAAACAATTGATATTTTAATGGGTACATTACCTAAAATTGAACATCAAACAAAAGCAAAACTTGGATATACAGAATACATTCATCAAAGAATTATGGGATTTCTCGTTGATTTTACTAAGGAATATAATCGTGTGTATGAAAATCAATCACGATATCCTGATGTTGCATTAACTTTATTAAGACAAGCTTTTTCAAATGCTGTATTTGAAAATAAGAATGTTGTTATGTTAAATCATATTCTTTATGCATTAAAAAATACAAAAGCAGTATATCCTGATGTTAAAACAAAAGAAATCACTAGATTTAATAGTGAATTTAAAGATCTATTAGAACAAGAAAATCAAGGAGAAGAAATCATATAATGAAAAAAGTAGTGAAAGTATTATCTCTTTTTCGAAGCATAATGCTAATACCAGTAATGATTAGCATTATGAATTCTTATGAAATAATGAAGCAGATAAAATATTTTGGTGTGATTTTTTATGCCTTATCAATTGTATTAATAATCATTGGTATTATTGGTATGTTAAATAAAAATCACAATATGAATAAGTTTTTTAGTTATAATGTCATCTTTATTTTATTAGAAGTATTGATTGCTATATCTGCTATCATTGGCCAAAAAGCCATCGCAACAGGTATAATGATGGATTTTAATATCTATTTTCAAGTGGCATATCTCTCTTTTAGCCTTTTGATTATTGGTATATGTGTCAATACTTGTGTTATAAAAAAAATTAAGAACACTAAAAAAGGATTATTATAATCCTTTTTGTTTGTAAGAATCATATAATTCTTTAAATCTAGTAAAGTGAACAATTTCTCGCTGTCTTAAAAATAAAAGAGGTCCAATTACATCAGGATCATTCGCTAAATCAATCAAGTTTTCATAAACTGCTCTTGCTTTTTCTTCTGCAGCCATATCTTCAGATAAATCAGCTAATGGATCTCCAACAGCGGCAAAATATGCAACTGTAAATGGTACTCCATTGGCATCAGTTGGGTACAAATCAATTCCGTGAGCAGCATAATGACCATCAAAACCAGCAGCTTTAAACTCTTCAGCAGTAGCCCCTTTTGTTAATTGATATACCATAGCAGAGATGATTTCAACATGGCCTAATTCTTCAACTCCAATATCGGTTAATAGAGCTTTTCCACGAGCATCGGGCATATTATAACGCTGATTTAAATATCTTAATGCTGCTGCTAATTCACCATTAGCTCCACCATATTGTTCAACTAATAATTTCGCCATTTTTAAATCTCTTTTTTTGATAGAAACTGGATATTGTAATACTTTTTCATATCTAAACATTTGCACTTACCTCCCATGGCCATGGACTATTATCCCAAGCCCAAGGCGTTCCTTTTAAATTATCGCTATCAAAAGTAATCGGTCCATATTTAAGTTCATATTCTGCTAATGCTTGTTTATATAATTTTAAAAACTCATTATACATATTTATCATGTTCGTATCATTAGGATGAGTATCTAAGTATAAATCAATATCATTTAGATTAAATGAGTATGTTTGTACTAGTAATAACTGATATTCTTTTTCATTATTTGGGTTTATTTGTTGAAAAGTATAGTTTTTATACGGATCATATAGATTTTCAAATATATTACCTTTCATAAATCCTATATAAGGATCATAGTTATTCATCTTTATTCCTCCTTGATTTATAGTATGAAGTACCTAAAATAATGATTGGGAGAATGACTATATTTATAAAAAGTATTGTCAAAATATAAAAATATTGATATAATAACAAAGAAATATTTCAAAAGAGATATTTCATATGGCGAATATGGTGAAGGGGTTAACACACCAGATTGTGGCTCTGGCATGCATGGGTTCGAATCCCATTATTCGCCCCAAAATAAAAAAAAACAGAACTTTTTAGTTCTGTTTTTGTTTTATTTTGTATGAAACTTCTTTTTTAATTCGGTCATAATATCATTTCTAAAAAAGACAAATAGGATAATTAATACTGCAAAACCACAAGAGCCTAAAACAATGATTGGCCAATTCCAACTTATTATTCTAAACAATGCTAGTAAAGTAATTACTAAAGATGTAATTATAGTTATAAAAAAACTAACAGAGTTTATTCAAAATATTGTTGAAAAATTATTTAATTATAGTGGTTTGAATTTAAAATATTTTAAGCAACAATATGATCCAGAAGTTAAACGAAAAGAAGAAAACAGATTTAAAGGGTTCAATCTATTTAATAAAAAAGAATTTGAAAAAGCAACTAAGCATATTAATGATGGAATGAATGAATATGCAGAAGAATTTTATGATGATAAAAAAGATAAAGAAAAAGACGATGGCTTATCATTGTAAGCTATCGTCTTTAGTTATTTTTATATTTGTTCCGTCAAATTTATATATCTTAGGTATCATTATGTTTTTCTCTTTAAGTAAATCTTCTTGGTTGATGTCTAATGATTGTTCTATTGTTGGACTAGTATTAACCATTACATATTTACTATTTATATTATCTATAAATTTAGCAGCGTTGTCATTATTTTCAGTAAATATAGATGAACAAAAATTTGAACTATTGTAATTTATGTATGTTATTGCCTCATCAATGTCATCAACAAATATTGCATTTTCTGCTTTGATTTTTAAATTACTATTTATATAAATAGTAACGTTGAATTTTTGCATTATGATTTTTTTGATAAAATCAATGTCCTTTAAAGAATCTATATAAATATCGTAGTTTTGATAGCCAGATACAATAATTTCTGTTGTACACTCACTTACATACTTATTTATGAATTCATTATCTCCTATAATAACAGTTTTATTTATAGATTTAAAATTATAAAAAAATTCATTTGAACGCAACGTTACAGAATGTTGAAACATTTCTTTCTTTAAATTTTCTTTTTCAAGAATTGTTTGAACCATATTTATTAATAATTCATTCGTTCCACCCATATAACCATTATAAGCGAAAACCATTGTATTATGTGTAAGTAGTCCTAATAATATCATTTCTAACATAGTATATGTATTACCATCAAACATAACTAATACAACACCTAGTTTTGTGTATAATTTAGAATTAAGGAGTTGATTATCCAGTAGAGAAATTTTATCTTTTGATTTAATTAAAGGCTCTGTGTTTTCATATTTCTTTAATATTTTATCTATCAAATTATTATCTAATTTAAAACCATTTTTATTATTTAAATCTATTTCATTCGTATTTTCAAATAATTTAATATTCTCTCTTATTACCCTTGCAAAATTTGAAACTAGTTCTTTTTCATAATTATATTTATTATTTCTATTTGCTATTATAGCATTACTTATTATATTTTTAACATTATCTTGCTCCATGTGATAATCCCCTTTCTTCATCAATCTCTGTTTCTAAATTCATAGCCTTATTATACATTTCTAATTGTTCTTGACTCAAACGACTTATATTAAACTTTTTATCTTCAACGCCAATTTGTTCTATTGCCATTCTTATTTGCATTGCAACTTTATCAGATATATCAATTTGTTGTCCGTTATTATCAAATGAAGTATTATACAATACATCTCCGACTATCACTTCTTCACTTGTTGTATCATAAATTATAGCAAAGTTGGCATTCATTATTATCATTGTTGTTTCAGGATTTAAACCATAATTGTATGCAATATTTGAAACAATTTTTTCTGTTTCGTCTGATTGAGTTCGTCCAAAATAACTATCTCCTCTTGTTGCAAGTTCTAATTTTTGCAACATCAATAAATCTTGTTGCTTTGTATTTTCATTATCGTGTATTACAAACTCATCAGAATATATAGTTGGAGTTTCATAAGTAGACGTTAGAACATCTTGTTCTCCTGAAATTACATATTGAGTTCTTGAATCAAAAGTATATAAGCCGTGATTTAAACTAACAGGAGAAACAAAGTTTAGTGGTCTTGCAACTATTGACATATCTAGCTGAGAGTTTCTTCTCAATGAATCTGCTATGTCATTATACCCTGTACCAACTGTGACTTTTCCTAGCTTTAATGCTTCATATTGTTCTTCTGTAATTTTTCCTTCGTCTAATAGTTTTTTAAATTCTTCTTCATCTTTTGCGATTAATTCTTCTCCTGCTTGTTGATATAATGCAAATACTGTATCTGTAAAATGTTCCCTGCTACTTGCTCCGCGTTCTGCTCTTGTAAATGCTTTTGCAGGTATTTCAATATTGTCAAAGCACAATACATTTCGATTTCTCCAAACCCAACTTTGTGCAACTATATTACCGGCTTCGTCTTTTATTACAAATACTCTACCATTTTTATCAACCATACTATGTGCCATACTTGTTTCAGCAGCATTTCCTAATTCCTGGCAACAATCTGTTAAAGTTCCAATTGCTATTGCTAGAGGATCATCCAATCGTAATATTTCATAAGTATATTCTCCATTTTGAGTATGAACTCTTGGAATACTACTAAATGTTCTTAATTTACCATAATTATAAATTTGTTGTAATGTATTAAAACTTCTTTGGTCATATCCTGCCATACTAGATATTTCGGAAAGTTTTTGATTTCCAACTTGAACATTTTCATAGTTATTAGATTTTACAAAAGCCATAGCCAAATCAAGAGTTAATACCCGATTACTATTAAGCGCTTTAATATTTATCCATTGTTTTTGCATAGAACTAATATATGCTATATATTCATCAGAAGAAAGTATAGTATTCATATTTTTTAAAATAAAATCTCTAAAATCAGGTTCATATTTCATTTCAAATCCACCAAATAATTTATGTGCTTTATCAGGTGTTAATATTGTTGAAACATTTGCTTCTTCCATAATACTTCTCAAAGTTTGAACTGCATTTTTATTTTGCTGAGAATTGATTTTTAACGAGAATATTCCTTCTTTAGATTGTTCATAACATTGTTGTATCAATGCTAATTGTTTATTGTAGTCTTCTACCATATTTGGATTAGGATTATCTCCTAATGATGATATCTGTTTTTGTATGAAATCTATCATTCTTTGCATATCTTGTGATGATAGTGTTTTAGGAACATCAGAAAACAATTGCATTGTTTTATTAAATCCGTCCATATCATTATCAAATACTCCAAAACACATACTAGCCTTTAATAATGTAGCCTTTGAATCTTCATTAATATTATGTCTTTCAATCTTTGCTAGTTGTGACCATTTTTTACCAGAAGCAACAAATTTATCGGCTTGTTCAAAAGGAAACTCTTTCATAACAACGTGATGTGGAACAAAATGAAGTTTATCATACCAATCAGATAATACATCGAATTTGTTTTCACGTAACATTTGCATAACCGATTCTGGATTTTTCATTCCTATTCTTAATGCTTCTTGTTCTCCATACTTTTCAAATAGTTGTTCTAAACCACGAATACCAATATTTCTCTTTTTAAGACTCAACAATACATTTTTTCCTTCAATATGAGGTAGCCAATCCTTGTGTTGTCTTAAAAATTCAAAAGTTAAAGGTGTATTTGAAGTGTAGTTATAGAAAGCCTCCTTTAATTCATCTGGAGCATTTTCATCTAAGAATAATTCAGGATGTTCTTGAGCAAGAAGTGCTCTTGCACTTTCATCATATCTAACTCCTTTTACAGATATTGCTTCTACCATCTGTTGTCTTATAACATTATCTAATTCACCTATATTATTACTATTTATATTATTAAGATTAATTTGACAAATTGCTAAATATGATCCATATCTATCAAACAATTCAAATACTTTATCATTATCAAATCCTAATTGTATGCACTTTCTAACAAATGCACTTACACCAATATCGCAAACAGAGCCAATATCTTTTCCCTGTAATAATTGTTTCCATTCTGGATGACTTTGTATGATTTCTGGACTAATTTTTCTTTGATAGAATAAGTTTTGTAATTCTTCGGGTGCTTGTTCTGATATAAATAATTCAGCATTTTTAACTCTAAATTCTCCAGTGATTTCTCTGTATTCAGGCATTATACCTTTAAAATTTTCATTAGTTGGGCCATACTTTATCATTCTTCTCATTGCTTCATAGAATTCATCTTTTGTATAAGGTTCATCATAACTTTTCCTTGTAAAAATCGTTCTATTTGGATCATGTACATTTCCAGCGTAATGTAAATACATGTCATACATTAGTCTCAACATTTCACAATTATTTTTAGTGAAAAAATGTCCGCATTCATTATCAAAGTCAACAATGTTTTTTAAACCATAATATCCAATAAAAGATAATGCGCTATAAGAGAAAAGGAATAGATCGAATGGAATAGGCATACTAGATATATAATCTTTTGGCAATCTTTTTAGTTCATTAATTATATTTGGTGTGTAATGATCGTCAACTCGTTTTAAGCAATCTTCCATCGATGAATACTGAAAAATTGCGTTATATACATCATCAGTACACTCACCATAAGATAGTGTTTTTAATAAATTATCAGTACATTGTTTAATGTATTCATGTCTTTCTTCATTACTCTTTTTAGCAATAATATCACTAATAAATGTATGAATATCATTCCTATCAAGCTTATGAATTACCCTTGCTAATGTTGCTAAATTTTTATGTTCTTTCATAATCTGTTTTAAATCACTATCAGTGATATTCTTTTCTTGATTTCGATAGTCTTTTAATAAACAATAGCTTAAGTCCTTATTATTTAATAAATCCCAATTATAAATTATTTCTTCTAAATATAATTCACCATTGTTAAAACTTTCTTTTATAAGTTTTATTTTTTTATCTTCGTCTTGTGAAATATCGAATAATCTATTGGAATATATTTCTTTCATTCTTGATGGATAATTCGATGGTGATATTTCGTTTTTTACTAATTCATATAGAGCAACATTAATATCTTCTGTTTGTGGGTCGATAGACATTAATAAAGGTACAACTGGGAGAGTATTATAGAGTTCCCAATCTAAACTTTTACATATTTCAACACCAAATCTATCAATAACATCCCTGTCGGGTATGGCTATGCAAGAAGTGGGTATCTTATCATCTAATTCATATTTATAAAAATCATCTAAAGAAATTTGACCATTATACACCCTGGTCTTAATTTTTTTAGGTATGTCCAATTTTTTATTAAATAGTTGATATCTTTTATATTTATACTTCATTTACTATCTCCTATAATACTATTATCGCCATAAACTACCAAAATTTGCAAGTTTTTTTTAATTTGTATGAAACTTCTTTTTTAACTCCTTAGTAATATCTTTTTTAAAGAAAATAAATAAAACAACTAATAGTGCGAAACCACAAGAACCTAGAACAATAATAGGCCAATTCCAACTGATTATTCCAAATAATGCTAATAAAGTAATCAATAGTGAAATAACGATAGTTACAAAAATAGGCATAAAGTTTTTCTTTTGTTTATTATAAGTACTAAATAGTATCATCGCCTGTAATAAAATAATTGAAAACAATATTATAGATATAACAAAAACATCCCAATTCTTATTTTCAATTAGGTTAATTAAATATAAATATCCACAGATACCACCAATAATTAGTGTCAGTTTTTTTAAAAAAGTGTGTTCAATTAATGGTTTATTTAAGAAGATTAAATAAAAAATAATTTCGCCACCTAAGACATATATTGTCCATGGTTTTCCACCAACCGATAAATTAACAATACCACAGACAACTATTGAAATAATAAACAATAAAATGATAATTTTTTTGATTAACCTAAGTTTATTTAATCTAAGACTAATACTTGGATAATTAATGTTTATTTTCATAAATTTCACTCCCATATACTGTTGGTACAATTCCTTCATTTATTAATAAACTATATAGATTTAGTTCTAATGATTGATTAGTAGTTAATTTAGAAATAGATAAAGTTAATGTTTGATTGAAAGTAATCATTGAAAACAATACTTTATTAGTTAAAGAAGTTCCTAAAACAACATCCATCTTTTTGATATATTTTTCCATATCTTTTGAGGTTTTTACTTTTCCTAAATTAGATAATACTGTTGTAAAAACGCGATCACCTACAAATTTATAAACAATTTTAAGTAAAGGTGTTTTGATAAATAAAGGAATATATTTAATACTATTAACTAACCGATTAGTATACGCCATTGTTTGGGCAAAATTATCTGCTGTTATTTGTGTATCCAATTGTTTTTTTATTTCTAATAAAAGACTATCAAAATCCTTGATTGAACTCTTTTTAATACTAATCGCTACATATAATGCAAAATTACGCAATGTTTTAGAATCATAGTATTTCCTCATATCTACAGGAACTTGTATCTTTATATATCCATCTTTAGATGTAGCATAATTACAGGTCATGAAAATAAAACCGAGCATTAAATTTGTAACAGTAACACCCTTTTTATTCGCTAAATTTTTAAAATCATTAGCATCAATATCAAAATGTAGTATTTGACAGGGTTTAATTTTACTTAATTTACCATCTATTTGAACAGCTCTAGTGCTTAAGAATGTTTTGTATTTTTTGGTTTTATTTTTAATAAAATCATTAGATGCTTCTTCAAATGATGGGGGATCATTAACATCTAATATACTATTGTCAGTGACAATTTTTTTATTAAGTAATTTTATATACTCCGCAACTAAAGTTTTTACAAAGACACTACCACCATTACCATCAGTTAAAATATGAAAAAATTCAACACTAATTCTATTTTTAAAATAATAAACTTTGAATGATGGAGCAGAGGACTTTGATATATTCATTGGATTACAAGGAAAGGTATCTTCTTTTTTTATGAAATATCTACGTTTATTACAATCTAAATAATGCCAAAAAAATCCATTTTTAATAGTAGTTGCAAAATAAGGGAATCTTTTAATTGTAAAGTTTAAAGCCATTTGTAAAATTTCTGGAATAATATCTTCTTTTAAATAAGCAGATATCCTAAAAATTGCCATCCAATCTCGATTCATTGAAAATGGGAAAATCTTAGCACCAAAATCTAATGGGTACCAATTATCCGAATCTATTAAATACATATTTCCTAAATTATCGGGTGATAATAGTTTGATGCTATCTTCTAAGCTAATTCCCATAGTATCGTATCTCAGTATTGCTCTCTGGAAATCATTTATCATTAAATTTGTTTGTTTCTTTGATAGGGATAAATTTTTATATAAATTATCAAAAAAAGAAATTAACACTTTTTTATCACTGTTATTTAATTTATCAAACCATTGATTAAAATCATCATTTTTATTGTTTATCATGAAAACTACCTCATATATATTATATCATGTAACTGATAAAATATATTAATAGATACAGTAAAATGATTAAATTATAATTTTTTATTGAAGTATAAAACATAAAATGATATTATTAGTATAACAAGTATGAAAAGTTATACAAAGGAGACGTTATGAAACAAAAAGAAACGAAAAAAATTTTTGGAATTTGTAAGGTAGGAGAAAAAGGGCAAATTGTTATACCAAAAGAAGCAAGGACTTTATTTAATATTAACCCTGGTGATAGTGTTGTTTTGTTGGGAGATATCAAAAAAGGTATTGCGGTAGTCAAAGCGGATGTTTTTGAAAGTGTAGCAGATGATGTTTGGAAGGGAGAACAATAGAATGAATGCAATTGAAATAAAAAATTTAACTAAAAAGTATATAGAACGAATAGCAGTTGATAATTTATCATTAGATGTCAAAGAGAAAGAATTATTTTCTTTGTTAGGTTTAAACGGTGCCGGCAAAACAACAACAATCAAAATGTTATGTGGTTTGTTAGAACCAACTAGTGGTGATGCAACTATTTTAGGAGAAAGCATTAAAAATTCTAAAATAAAAGATTATATTAATGTTTCACCACAAGAAACTGCCATTGCCCCTAATTTAACAGTATATGAAAATATTGAACTTATTGCACAAGTTTATGGCGTTAAAAAAGATAAAATAAGTAATAAAGTTAATCAAATGTTAAAAATGTTTAATTTGGAAGATAGAAAAAATGATTATGCTAAAAAACTATCTGGTGGTATGCAAAGAAGATTAAGTATCGCTATGGCCTTAACTTCTGACCCTAAAGTATTATTTTTAGATGAACCAACACTAGGGTTAGATGTGAGATCAAGAAGAGAATTATGGCATATCATTGAAGAACTAAAGAGTAAAATGACAATTATTCTTACTACTCATTATTTAGAAGAAGCTGAAGCTTTATCAGACAGAATTGCTATTATGGATAATGGGAAACTAATAATTGTTGGTACTGCCCAAGAATTAAAGAAGAAGGCCAATAAAGACAATATTGAAGAAGCCTTTCTGGAATTAACAGAAAAGGGGGTAGCGTAATGAAAAGTATATTTTTTGCAAAACGAAATTTTAAAGAAATACTACGAGATCCTATTAGCATAGCATTTTGTATTGGGTTACCCGTTGTATTGCTTTTATTGATGGGGACCATTCAAAAAAATGTTCCCGTTGAAATATTTAAACTAAATGTCTTTACTCCTGGAATTGCATTGTTTAGTTTTGGATTTATTACCCTTTTTGCAGGGACATTGATTTCTAAAGATAGAAGTAGTTCATTCTTAATGCGATTATTCTCATCCCCATTGAAACCCAAAGAATATATTATTGGTTATTCACTGCCACTTGTCTTAGCAGCTCTCATCCAAGTCGTTATCTGCTTTATTGTAGCGATTATCATGGGATTAAGTTTTAATATTAATATAATTTATACTATTTTAGTATTAATGCCTATTTCAATTTTATTTATTGGATTTGGCATATTATTAGGAAGCTTGTTAAATGACAAACAAGTACCTGGTGTAGCATCAATCTTAATTCAAGTAGTAGCATTATCAAGTGGGATGTGGTTTGATTTAAATTTAATCGGTGGCGCTCTAAAAACAATTTGTAACTTAATGCCTTTTGCTCATGCCTTAAATATAATTCAGGCTGTTTTAAATAATAATCCAGTAGTTTTTAGCGATATATTATGGGTATTAGCTTATACAATTGTTATTGTTATATTAGCAATTGTAGTATTTAAAAAACAAATGAAAAAATAAAAAAAGGTGGGTATAGATAAATAGATTTATACCTTTTATTGTGTTATAATTGTGTATGCAACTGAAAGTTGACAAAAAGAAACTAAAAATATCTAGCATACTAGCATAAAGTTGATTATGATAATTAGCAATCAAAGGAGAGATATAATGCTTAAATTAAAAAACGTATCAAAATTCTATTATAGTAAAGGTGTAGTAGCTAGCGGATTTTCTAAATTAAATTTAAATTTAGATATGGGAGAATTCGTAGTTATTACTGGAGAAAGTGGATCTGGAAAATCAACATTATTAAATGTTATATCCGGATTAGATACTTATGAAGAAGGAGAAATGTATATTAATGGTGAAGAAACAAGTCACTATAACGAAAGTGATTTTGAAAACTATCGCCGCAAATATATAGGAAACATATTTCAAAATTTCAATTTAATAAATAGCTATACTGTTTATCAAAATATTGAATTAGTACTATTAATTAATGGTAGTAAAACTAAACAAGTTAAAAACAAGGTGTTAGATATTATTCGTCAAGTAGATTTATATAGATACCGTAATACAAAAGTATCCAAACTATCTGGAGGTCAAAAACAACGTGTGGCAATAGCAAGAGCACTCGCTAAAGAAACACTAATTATTGTAGCAGATGAACCGACCGGTAACTTAGATAGCAGATCTGCTGAAAGTGTAATGCGCACTTTATATGAAATATCGAAAGATAAACTAGTAGTAGTGGTAACACATAACTATGATCAAGTAGAAGAATACGCTACTAGAAGAATAAAGATGCATGATGGTAAGATTATCGAGGATAAAGTGTTAAAGAAAACAAGTAAAAAAGTTGAACCTAAGTTAGCAGAATATAAAGAAATGAAACTATCAACAAAATTAAAACTAGGGATTAGAAATACATTTAATATTATTCCTAAATTTTTATTATTGTTACTACTTTATTGCTTTATTACTATAGCGGTAACAGCAGAATACTCATCTTTACAAAAATCAGATGATGAAGCTTCTAAAGCTGGATACAATCAATTTTTTCAAAATTATGATGAGAAAAGGGTAATTATAAAAAAACAGAATCAAACATTTTTCACCGAAGAAGATTACACAAAAATTAGTCAACTAGATAATGTTGAAACAATTGTAAAAAATGACTTGATGTTAGATATGCAAATCAGTATAACTGATAAAGACTTTTATTTTTATGGTAATCCTATTGAAATAAGTAATTTTAAAGATAAAGTAGATTATGGTAGATTACCTGAAAATGAAACAGAAATTATCATTGAAGGAAGTGGTGATGATTATTATTTGCAAAATCAAGTTAATGAATTAATGAATAAAGAATACGAAGTACAAGGGGATTATACATCAGATAATGCTTTAAAATACAAATTAAAAGTAGTTGGTGTTAAGTATTCAACTGATTTAAGCAATAATTACATGGGAAACACTAAGTTTTACGTTAATGAGAAAGTATTAACAGATTTACAAAAGTTAAATAGCCAAAACTATAGTCAAGTGGAAACAAAAATAAACAACAAAATATACAAATCTGAACTATATATGGCATATTATAAAGTTACTCCAAACAATAAAGTGCCAAAGGGACAAGCTTATATATCAAGTGATATGAATTATTATTGTAAAAACTATCAATGCAAAAATAGTAAAATGACTATATACGCCGATAATCTTTATTATAAAGAAAATATAACCTTAAAAATAACTAAAACTTATAATAAAGATAACTATAAAAAAACAACAGGAATGAGTAAATATGATGAACATAATGGAGAATTCTATATAAATCCCCAAGATTATAATGTTTTATTTAAAACTGATAATTATCAAAGTAGTATCTTTATAAAAGATCCATTCAAATTAGAAAATACAATAAATCAATTAAATGATTCAGGATATGAAACATTTGTTATAAAAGAAGCATTAGTAAATCCAATTGATCAAATATATCAATTTGTTCAAATATTTAGTGTTGTATTAATAGTGATTTTAATTGTAGGATTATTCTTTATATCATATTTCATAATAAAACTCATTTTAAAATCACGTAATATTTATTTCTCAACAATTAGGATTTTAGGATCATCCAAAAAAGTAGCGAAAAGATTATTAGACATTGAGTTATTAACAGTTATTAATATAGCCTATTTTATATTTCTAACTCTTGTTATTCTAGTTAAAACTGATACTATCAATTTTCAATATATTAAGAATTTAAGTCAATACTTAAAAATAATTGATTATGTAGTTGTCTATATGTTTTTAGTAATTATGTCGTGGTTTATTTCAAATAGATTTGCAAGGAAACTATTTAAAAAATCAGCAATGAATACATATAGGGAAGAGGTGTAACCATGATAAAAATAGAAAAAGTTAATAAGTACTTTAATCGTCACAAAAAAAATCAAATACATGTTATCAACAATACTTCGTTAGAGATTGGTGATAAAGGTTTAGTAGCCTTATTAGGTACGTCAGGTAGTGGTAAAACAACTCTTTTAAACGCTATGGGTGGTTTAGATAAAGTAAATAATGGTAAAATTTATGTTAATAATGAAAGAATAACTGGTAGAACTGCAAATAGAGTCGATAAAATAAGAAATTTAAATATTGGTTATATTTTTCAAGACTATCATCTAATAGATACAATGACTGTTTTTGATAACATTGCATTAGTATTAAAATTAATTGGTGTTAAAGATAAACAAGAAATTAAAGATCGAGTAAACTATGTTTTAGAAACAATTGGTATGTATCGTTACCGTAATCGTATGGCAGGGATGCTATCTGGTGGTGAAAGACAAAGAGTTGGTATCGCTAGAGCGATTGTTAAAAATCCACAAATTATTATCGCTGATGAACCAACAGGCAACCTTGATAGTAAAAACACCATTGAAATAATGAATATTATAAAAGCTATTTCTAAAAACAAATTGGTAATTTTAGTTACTCACGAAAAAGAATTAGCATACTTTTACGCATCGCGAATTATTGAATTAAAAGATGGAGTAATTACAAGTGACAAAAACAATAGTCATAAAGATGATTTAGATTATCGTATGGATAATAAAATATATTTAAAAGATATTGCTAATCACGAAGAAATAACATCAAAAGATTATAAAATTAATTATTATAACGATACAAAAGAAAAATTAGATATTCAAATTATTGTTAAGAACGGTAATCTATATTTAAAAGCTGATAATATTGATAAAGTAGAAGTAATTGATAATGACTCTAGTGTTGAATTGATAGATGATCATTATAAGAAAATAACCAAAGAGGAATATGAAAAGTATCAATTTAAACTAGAACAATTTGTTAATAAAAAAACTAAATATAAATATACCTCAATATTTAATCCGATTACTTTAGTAATTAATGGGTTTAAAAAAGTATGTCAATACTCATTTTTAAAGAAAATACTACTATTAGGATTCTTTATATCAGGAATGTTTATCTTATACTCAATAAGTAATATATTTGGTGTAACTGATGTCAAAGATAAAGAATTTGTTACTCAAAATAAAAACTATTTAACAATTATTAGTAAAAAAGTAGCAGTAAAAGATTATTTGTCGTATGAAAAAGAATCTAGCGTTAATTATTTGTTACCTGGAAATTCAAGGATAACACTAAATGTTAGATATGATGACTATTATCAAACTAGCCGAGCAACTGATAGTTTAAATGGCTCTTTATCGTCATTAGAGATGATTGATCAAACAGATTTGATGTGTGGTTCTATGCCAAGTAATGATTATGAAATAGTAGTTGATAAAATGTCAATTGAAAATATGTTTGATAATCAAATGGCGAAACAAGTCGGTATAAAAGAGGTTTGCGATATGCTAGATAGAATCGCTACTATAGACAACATGGGTGATTTTAAAATTACTGGCATCGCTAACTTAGAAAGCCCATCTATCTATACTTTTCCAACATTACATATTAATATGATTGCCAATGCTACATTCAACGAATATGGTGAAGTTACATATGCCGTTAATAAAGTAGAAGATAGTCAAAACAATATTATCGATTATACATTAAAGAAAGATAACCTTAAATTAAAAAAAGGTAGATGGCCAAAAAAAGATTATGAAGTAGTAGTAAATATTGATAATAAAGACATGATGCCACTTAACAAAAAAATAGATACTAAAATAAATGGAATTAAATTAAAAGTGGTAGGATATTACTTTGATAAATATGGTAATAATGATTATTTAGTAAACAGTAATACAATTAAATATAATTTAATAGCGACTAGTGAAAATATTATTGTTTATGCCAAAAATAAGAATGAAGCTATGGATACTTTTAGATCAAAAAATCTAAATATCGAAAATACCTATGACAAGAACAGAAATGATTATATAAAATCCCAAAAAGATAGTGTTGATGTAGCTTTAGTAATCGCGGGAGTTATTTTAGCGATATCATTTGTAGAAATATATTTAATTGTTAGATCATCATTCTTATCTAGAATAAAAGAAGTAGGTATCTATCGTGCAATTGGAGTAAAAAAAGTTGATATATACAAGATGTTCTTAGGAGAAATACTAGCAATCACTACAATTGGTAGTACTACTGGTTATATATTTATGGCATATATTATATCTAAACTATTAACTATTCCTTATTTAAAAGAACAATATATTTTAGATGCTAAGGTGTTAATAATTAGTATTGTATTAATATATTTATTCAATATTATAGTTGGTTTAATACCAGTATTTAATACAATTAGAAAGACTCCGGCTAGTATTCTAAGTAGAACTGATATTGATTAAAAAAATGTATGAAATTCTTCATACATTTTTTATTGATATTTTTCTTTTTTGTTATAACTGGTATGTAAAATTTCTTCTGCTTTTTCACTACCAGGCTTTCCTAAATAATTATCATATAGTTCAATTATTTCTGGATTTTCATGAGCTTTCCTAATTGGTAAATCTAAATCTTCTTGAATTAAAGCATTCATTCTTAATTTTATATAATCAGTAAAGTTTTTATTATCTGCTGAAACAATTGGTTGACCACCACCATTAATACATCCGCCAGGACATGTCATAAATTCAACAAATTGATAATCAACTTCTTTATTCTTTATTTTTTCAAGTACTGATTTAGCATTATTAATACCACTGACAACTGCTACTTTAATAACTTGACCATTTATATTGTATGTAGCTTCTTTGATACCTTTTGCCCCACGAACTTCATAGAAATCTAATTTTTCTAAAGTTTTACCAGTTAATTTTTCAACAGCGGTTCTTAAGGCAGATTCCATAACCCCACCGCTATTACCAAATATTGCCGATGCACCGATAGATAACGGATTATCAAATTCACTATCAGGCAAATCACTAAACCCTATCTTATTCTGTCTAATCATTCGCGCTAGTTCTCTTGTTGTAATTACTACATCAACATCAGGTAAACCGCTAGCATTTTGATCATCTCTAGTTATTTCAAATTTCTTTGCAACACAAGGCATAACACTAACAACAAATACTGTTTTTGGATCAATGTTATATTTTTGCGCATAATATGTTTTCATTATTGCACCAAACATCTGTTGTGGAGATTTACATGATGATAAATTATTAATCATTTCTGGATAATACTGTTCAACAAATTTAATCCATCCCGGACTACAAGAAGTAAACATTGGCAGATTAATATTATTAGTTAGACGAGTAATAAACTCGTTTGTTTCTTCCATAATGGTTAAGTCAGCTCCAAAATTAATATCAAAAACTTTATCAAATTTTAATTCTTTTAATGCACTAACTAGTTTCCCCTTAACATTAGTACCAATTGGCATATTAAATTCTTCACCTAATGTTACTCTTACTGATGGTGCAACACCTACAACAACATGTAAGTTTGGATTATTTATCGCATCTAATACTTTTTTAGTATCATCTTTTTCACAGAGTGCACCTGTTGGACATGCTAATATACATTGTCCACACAATATGCAAGGAACATCACTTAATTTTTTTTCAAATGCACAACCAATATGAGTATCAAAACCACGATTATTTTTATTGATCACTGATAATCCTTGAATATTTTTACATGCCGCTACACATCGGCCACATAAAATACATTTACTATTGTCTCGTACAATTGAACAAGTGGATTGATCAAGCATAGGTTCTTGTGGTAATCCTTCCTCAATTTGATATTTATTAATTAATAGTTGTAACTCACAATCACCATTGCGTTTGCAATTATCACAATCTTTATTATGTTCTAACATAATTAATTCCAAATTAGTTTTTCTAGCCTCTATTACCTTATCACTTTCAGTATATATTTCCATACCATCTTTAATTTTAGTAATACAAGCGGGGACAAGTTTATTCATTCCTTTAATTTCTACTAAACAAACACGACAAGATGCTATTTCGTTTAAATTTCGTAAATAACAAAGAGTAGGAATATCGATTTCATTAGCTTTTGCCGCATCTAATATTGTTAAATCATCATTAACTTGTAAATTAACATCATTAATTTTTATATTAATCATTGGCCACTCTCCTTACTAATTGCATTAAATTTGCATTTCCCATAACAAGTACCACATTTGATACAAATACTTTGATCTATTTCATGCTTTTCTTTTACTTCACCTTTTATCGCTTTAACGGGGCAATTTAAACTACATGCATGGCAACCAATACACTTTTCTTTATCAATGGTATATGTCACTAATGCTCTACAAGTTTTTGTAGGACAACAATGTTTTGTTATATGGGCAACGTATTCATCACGATAATACTTTAAAGTTGATAGAACTGGGTTAGGAGCTGTTTGTCCTAAACCACAAAACGATGTGGCCCTAATATGTAATGCTAGTTTTTCTAATTTTTTTAGATCTTCCATTGTCGCTTTACCAGTTGTTATATTATCCAATATTTCATACATTCTTTTTGTACCAATTCGACATGGTACACATTTACCACACGATTCATCAACCGTAAAATCTAAGAAGAACTTTGCAATGTCAACCATACAAGTATCTTCATCCATAACAATTAAACCACCAGAACCCATCATGGAACCAATTTCATTTAAGTTTTCATAGTCCATTTTGATATCAATATATTCTTTAGGAATACAACCGCCAGAAGGTCCACCTGTTTGAGCAGCTTTAAACTCTTTATCATTTAAAATACCATTACCAATATCATATATAATTGTTTTTAATGCTGTCCCAATTGGTACTTCTACTAATCCAGTGATATTAATTTTACCACCTAAGGCAAATACTTTAGTTCCACTTGATTTTTCGGTTCCTATTTTATTAAACCACTCACTACCATTTAAAATAATTTGAGTTATATTAGCATACGTTTCAACATTATTTAATAGGGTAGGTTTACCAAATAAACCTTGGTGAGTAGGATATGGGGGACGAGCTTTTGGTTCACCGCGCTTGCCTTCAATTGAAGACATTAATGCCGTTTCTTCACCACATACAAATGCTCCAGCTCCTAAACGAATTCCTAAATTAAATGAAAAATCACTACCTAATATATTTTTACCTAAATAATTGTTTTCTTCA
>CAZNQV010000001.1:30221-32113 GCA_964575655.1 uncultured Muribaculaceae bacterium
GTGGATATTCAGCTCGAACATAAATATATCCTTCACTAGCCCCAATAGTATGAGCGGCAATTGTCATCGCTTCAATTACGCTAAAAGGGTCTCCTTCTAAAACTGAACGATCCATAAATGCTCCAGGATCACCTTCATCAGCATTACAAAGAACATACTTTATATCACTTTTCTCATTAAATGCCATTTCCCATTTTAAACCAGTATAGAAACCCGCACCACCACGACCACGTAGTTTAGAATCTTTAATAATTTTTAATACTTCATCTTTTGATATATCAAATAGAACTTTTCTTAAAGCCTTATATCCATCATGTTCAATATAATCATTAATATCTTCACAATCAATAACTCCACAATTTTTTAATGCGATCCTAGTTTGATTTTTTAGATAAGTTGTTTCACTAATATTATTTAAACTTTTATCAATTAATAGATCGGTAACAACTTTTTTACCAATTAAATGTTCACTAACAATTCGATCAATATCTTGAGACTTAACATTTATATAGGTTGTTCTTTTATTATCTTCATATATTTCTACAATTGGTTCATATTTACATATTCCAATACAACCAGTTTTTGATAATTTGACATCTAATTTTTTATCATTAATTTCTTTATTTAACAAATCATATATTTTTAAAGCACCACTCGCAATGCCACAAGAACCTAAACCAACGGTTATTCTAATACTTCCCATGCTATACCACCTAATTATATTTATTCAATATATCCTTTACTTCATCTCTTTTAACACTACCATAAACATCATCATTTATCATTATAACTGGTGCCATTCCACAACAACCTAAACATCTTGTAGTATCAATCGAAAATTTAAAATCTGAAGTACACTCACCATTTTTAATCTTTAATATATTTTCAATCTCTTCTAATAAATCTTTTGATCCTTTGACATAGCAGACAGTTCCTAAACATAAACTAATTTGATATTTTCCTCTAGCTTTTAATCTAAATTGTTTATAAAAAGTAACAATACTATAAATTTCTCCTAAAGACATCTTTAATTCTTCAGATACTTTTAATAAATTATCGTATGATAAATAACCAAACATATCTTGAATCTCTTCTAAAATAGGGATTAAAGGAGCTTTAGTATTCTTATATTTTTCTAAAATTTTTAATAAATCTGTATCATTCATAGGTACCTCCATTATTAAAATTATATCAGTTTTATTGTAATAATACTATGTAATAATTGAAATTTGTCGAAATTTGTAATATAGTAAAGATGTTTTCACAGCAATTTCATAAACGCACTTTATAATTTATCAAAGGAAGTGAAAATATATGAAAATATTAGTAGTAGATGATGAGAAATTAATAAGAGATGTAATCAAAGAGTATCTTGAATTAAATAATTTTGAATGTTATCAAGCAGAAGATGGAGTAGAAGCCATTGAAGTAACGGAAAATCACAATATAGATTTAATTATTATGGATATAATGATGCCTAAATTAGATGGTTATTCCGCTTGCCGGGAAATATATAAAAATCGTAAAATACCAACAATTATGTTATCAGCCCGTAAAGAAGAATACGATAAATTATTGGGTTTTGAACTAGGAATTGATGACTATGTAACCAAACCGTTTAGTCCTAAAGAATTAATTGCCCGAGTAAAAGCTGTGTTAAAAAGAAGTAATGATTTAGAAAAATATGAATATCAAGGTTTAGAATTAAACTTTAAAGCTCACACTTTCAAAATTAACAACCAAGAAGTTCAAATTACTTTAAAAGAATATGAATTATTAACATTCTTGGTATTAAATAAAAATATTGTCTTTACAAGAGAACAACTATTAGCCAAAGTATGGGGTTATGATTTTTATGGTGATAATCGTACGGTTGATACTCATATTAAAAT
>CAZNQV010000001.1:32123-50467 GCA_964575655.1 uncultured Muribaculaceae bacterium
TTAGGTGAATATAAAAGTTTAATTGTAACTGTACATGGGGTGGGATATAAATTTGAAATTAAAGATGAATAGTTTAAAAATTAAAGTTTGGCTCTATTTCATACTTTTTTCAGTGTGCATTTTAGCCTTTTTATGGATTTTTCAAGTATTGTCATTAAATAATTATTATGAATACTCAAAAAAAGGTGAAATAAAAACAGTTGTAAACAAAATAAAAAGTAATTATAACGGTAATTTATCAGTATTAGACACACTATCAAATGATTATCAAGTTTGTATTGAAGTATATGAAAATTATAATAATAGCTATATATCTAATAACTATGATCGCGGATGTAATGGTGATGGCCAAAAAAGTTTAACAACGGTAAAAAAGCAATTTATAATCAGCAATAATGATGTTGCAGGATATCGTTATGTCAATCCTAGATTTGGTAATCGTGTTTACATGTATGGTATCAAACTAAACCATGAAGTTATTTTTGTTAGTAGTTCATTACAACCAATGAATGCAACAGTTACAATTTTACAAGATCAATTGATTGTTATATCAATCTTAGTTTTAGTATTATCATTATTGATCGCGTTCTATTTATCAAACAAAATATCAAAACCAATTGAAGAGATTAATACCCAAGCTAAAAGAATGGCAGGAGGGGACTATAATTTTGAATATCATTCTAGTAATGATATTGAAGAACTAAATGAATTAACGAAAACCCTAACTAATACTAATCATGAACTAGCCAAGACTGAGAATTTACGAAAAGAATTATTAGCAAATGTATCACATGACTTAAAAACACCACTAACAATGATTAAAGCTTATGCTGAAATGGTAAAAGACATAACATACAAAGATCAGAAAAAACGCGATGAGCATTTAAATATAATTATTAGTGAAACCGATAGACTAAATGTCTTAGTTAATGACTTATTAGAATTATCTGTTTTAGAAGCTAATAATAATTTAGTACTGGAAGAAATAGAAATAAATGGTTTTGCAACTAATGTTTTAAAACAATATAATATTTATGTTGAAAACGAAGGATACCAAATCGATTTAATAAATTGTCCAAGTACGATTGTTAAATTTGATAAAAAAAGAATGGAACAAGTTTTATATAATTTAATTAATAATGCGATTAATTATACCGGTGATGATAAAAAAGTCACAATTAAATTAACCGAGCAAGAAACAAGTATCCTAATTGAAGTAACTGATACTGGTAAAGGGATTTCCAAAAAAGACTTAAAATACATTTGGGATAAGTATTATAAAGCTGATAAAACTTTCTCAAGATGCTACAATAGTAGTGGTATTGGTTTAAGTATTGTTAAACAAGTACTAGAAAGTCATAGCTTTAAATATGGCGTTAGGAGCAAAAAAAATAAAGGTACAACCTTCTATTTTGAAATAAACAAAATATAAAATGAGAGCAATCTCATTTTTTTGATATTTATCTATAATAACTCACTTTTCTTTCACAATCAAAAAATATACTTAATATGAAAGGAAGAGAAAAAATGAACAAGAAAAAATGGATTATATTAGGATTAGGAGTGTTGATAATAATCATTTTATTTGTAGTTTTATCAATTGTAACTAAAAAAGAAGAAACTAACGATACAAATTACACAATTAAAGATGTTAAAGTAACAACTCAAACCCTAGAAAACTCAATCACTGGTTCTGGAGAAATATCATCAACTAGCGTGACCAAATACTTAAATACTGACTATTATTTTAGTAAAATATTAGTTAGTAAAAATGCCTATATTAAGAAAGGAACAAAAATAATTAAATACACTAATGGAACTTACTACAAGGCTCCTTACAATTTAGTAATTACTGAAACATCGTTACCTGATAGTGGCGATAGAGTTAGATCAAATAATTATATTGTTTTTCAATCAGTAGCAAGTTTAAATATGTATCTAACCATTGATGAAAGTGAAATAGATAAAGTTAGTGTTGGTCAAGAAGTTACCATAACACCTTCGGCATATGAAGATAAAACATATACTGGTAAAATAACTTTTATTAATCAAATTGGTAGTTATTCATCAAGTGGATCTACTTATACAGCAACTGTTAGTTTCACGAACGATGGTAGTCTAAAACTAGGTATGTCAGCAGTAGCAAGTGTAACAATTGAGAAGAAAGAAGATGTTATCACAGTTCCGATTGAAGCTATCCAAACTAAAGGTGATAGTAAATATGTCATTGTAGTTACTGGTGATGAAACTAAAGAAGTAACTGTTGAGACTGGTATTTCAAATGATGCATATGTTGAAATCACTAGTGGACTTACAGGTGATGAAACAGTTAGAATGATGGAAGTTACATCAACAACTTCAAGTAATCGTTTTGGTAATAATATGCCTAGTGATTTTATGCCGGAAATGGGAAATAGTGAAAACCGTTCTGGAATGTCTAGAGGCACCCCAAAAGAAAGAAGCAATTAAATATGGACAATATAATTGAATTTAAAAATGTTAGTAAAATATATCAATTAGGTAACGAAAAAATTAAAGCACTTGATAATGTTGATTTTGTTGTTCAAAAAGGAGAGTTTATTTCAATTTTAGGTCCATCAGGTAGTGGTAAAACTACCTTAATGAATATAATTGGATTATTGGATACACCAGATAGTGGTAAATACTTTTTACAAGGAGTGGATGTTAATAAATTAAATGATAATAGATTAGCAGAAATAAGAAATAAAGAGATTGGTTTTGTTTTCCAAAACTTTAATTTATTAAATAAATTCACTGCGCTTGAAAATGTCATGGTGCCTTTAATGTATATGAGTATTAATAATAAAGAATCTAAAGAAAGAGCGAAGACGTATTTACATAAAATGGGATTATCTAATCGTGGTAATCACTATCCTAACCAATTATCTGGTGGTCAAATGCAAAGAGTTGCCATCGCTAGAGCATTAGTGTGTAAACCAACTATTGTTCTAGCCGATGAACCAACCGGAGCCTTAGATTCTAAAACTAGTTCAGAAATCATGGATTTATTACAAGAATTAAATCAAGAAGGACAAACGATAATAATTATTACCCATGATATTAATGTTGCCAAAAGGGCGAAAAGAATTATTCATATCCTTGATGGTAAACTTTATGAGGAGGTAGCAGATGAAAATATTAAACATCATAAAAATTGCAATAAAAAACTTAGTTAATAATAAACTAAGATCATCGCTAACAATGCTAGGGTTAATAATTGGTATTGCATCAGTTATTGTTTTAGTAGGAATCGGTAATGGAGCGAGTAATCAAGTTAATGACCAAGTATCATCCCTTGGAACAGATATGCTAATGGTTAATATTACATCCGAAGAATCATTAGATAGTGGTGATGTAAAAGAAATGCAAGAGTTAAGCAATATTGATGCAATTGCCCCCTATAAAAGTATTGTTAAAACAGTATCTAGAAAAACCACAACAAACTCTAAAACCAGCATACTAGCAACAACAAGTGACTATCTAACAATTCAAAATCTAAAAATTAATAGTGGTAGAAACCTATCACCAATTGATATAGAGAACAAAACAAAAGTAGCAATTATTGGATATGAAGTAGCAATAAACTTATTTAATTTAAGTGATCCATTAGGTGAGAGTATCAAGATAGATGGTGATAATTACATTATTATTGGTGTTTTAGAAGAACAAGGAACGACTAATGGTGTTAATATAGATAATATGGTCTTAATTCCATTATCAACTGCCAAATATTTAGGAAGTGATAGTACAATTAATAGTTTATATATTAAAGTTACAAACGAAGAATATATTTCAGAAACTACATCCCTTGTTGAAAACTATTTAAGAAGCACTCTTCAAATTTCTAGCGATTATTATACTGTATCATCCCAAGATTCTATGCTAGACGCTATGGAAAACATTAATAATACGTTATCATTATTATTAGGTGGTATCGCTAGTATTTCGTTAATTGTAGGTGGTATCGGGGTAATGAATGTTATGTTGGTATCTGTATCCGAAAGAACAAAAGAAATAGGAATTAGAAAATCTTTAGGAGCAAAGAAAAAAGATATTTTATTTCAATTCTTAATCGAGGCATTAATTTTAAGTTTATTAGGTGGTATGTTGGGAATACTTTTAGGATTAATAATTGGCAATGTCGCCGAAACATTAGGATATGATTTTGTTAATAGCTATGGTATTGTGATGTTATCATTTATAACTAGTTTATTAATTGGATTAATATTTGGTATTTTTCCTTCATATCGTGCATCCTGTTTAAATCCTATTGATGCTTTAAGAACAGAATAGTCATAAATACAACAAAAAAGTACAAAATTTTTATTAAAATTATGTACTTTTTTTGAAATAAACTATATACTTAATATGAAACACCTAGAAGAAGGCAAATATATCGAATTTAAACAAAAATTAAAAGGAGGAAAAGAAATGAGCAAAAAGAAAAGTGTCAAGGAAAAAGCTGAAAGCTTATTAAAGGATGTTAAGGACAATACTAAAGACTTTGACAAAAAAGATGTAGAATCTGGAAAAGGAATGGCAATTTTATCATACATCTTACCATTTATTCCATATTTTGTAGAAAAGAAAAATAAATTTGTAAAGTATCATGCAACTCAAGGTATGAATTTATTAATTATTGCAATCGGATATGGAATATTAGATTGGATACTAACTGCAGTAATTAGATTCAAAAGACCATGCGGTTATGGTTACTGGAAAGAATTAGCAAGAGAATTAGGTTCTTATTGTTATTACACACCTTGGTGGGTAAACGTTCCATTAATAATTATTGGTCTTTGCATTTCAGCAATCGCCATCATCGGTATTGTTAATGTATGCCAAGGTAAAGCAAAAGAATTACCAATTGTTAACAAATTAAAAATATTTAAAGAAAATAAATAAAGGAATTATTCCTTTTTTTATTAGTTATTAGTGCTATAATAAATTACGGAGATGATAATATATGAAAATACCTTTTATAAGTGGTGATATTTTATTACCTAAAAATACTAATATGTCTTTATGGAGTGTAATTGCTTGTGATCAATATACCTCAAATAAGTCATATTGGGATGATGTTAATAGTTTAGTACAAGACAATAAGTCAACTCTTAGATTAACATTACCTGAATTATATTTAGAAGAAGAAAATGTTGGTGAAAAAATCAACAAGATTAATCAAACAATGCAACAATATGTTGATACTGATACATTTGTAACTTATCCTAATACCATGTTTTATATCGAAAGAACTCAATCTGATGGTAGAATTCGTGAGGGATTAATAGGTTTAATAGATTTAGAAGCTTATTCATATGAAATAGGTAGTACAACAATGGTAAGAGCAACTGAAAAAACAGTTATTGAAAGAATTCCTCCTCGTGTAAAGGTAAGAGAAAATGCGTTATTAGAATTACCTCATATCATGATTCTAATTGATGATGAAAAGAAACAAATTATTGAAAATCTAAAACATCAAGTTAATGAAAACGATAAAGTATATGATTTTGATTTAATGAAAAATGGTGGCCATATTAAAGGATACAGTTTAAATCAAGAAACAATTAATACTATAACTAAAGGATTAGAAGACTTATGTGAACAAGAGTATTTCAATAAAAAATATAAAGTTGAAGATAAAAGCATTTTATTATTTGCTATGGGTGATGGAAATCATTCACTAGCAACCGCTAAAACTTGTTATGAAAACTTAAAGAAAACAATGAGCGAAGAAGAATATTTAAACAATCCCGCTCGTTATGCATTAGTAGAATTAGTTAATTTACATAGTGAAGCTTTAGAATTTGAAGCAATTCATCGTGTTATATTTAATACTAATGTTGAAGAACTATTCAATCAATTGGAAAAATATTATGATATTTCATATGAAGAATGTGATGGCCAAAAAGTAGAGTATGTATCTAAAGAAAAGAGTGGGGTATTCTATATTAAAAATCCTAAATCTAATATAACTGTTGGATCATTACAAATGTTTCTAGATGAATTTTTGAAGAATAATCCTGGAAAAATTGATTATATTCATGGTGATCAAGAAACAAGAAATTTAGGTAGTGAAGAAAATAATATTGGATTTTTATTACCAACAATGAAAAAAGAAGAATTATTTAGAACTGTCATTTTAGACGGCGCATTACCACGAAAAACATTTTCTATGGGACACGCTGATGATAAGAGATTTTACTTAGAAGCAAGGAGAATTAAATAATATGCGAGTTTTAATTATTTGTTCAACCTGTTTTTATAATAAAGTAGGACCAATCAAAAAAGAATTAGAATCAAAAGGTTTTACAGTTAATACACCTAATGGTTATAATACCGAATTAGCCGATGAAAACTATGATAATATGACTGAATTAGAATATATCGACTTCTTCAAAGATATGTTTTGGGAAAGTCGTAATAAGATTAGTAATACTGATAGCGTATTAGTTTTAAATTATGATAAAAGTGACGAACTTAAAAACTACATAGGAGCATCAACGTTTTTAGAAATGTATGAAGCTTGTATGCAAAATAAAAAAATATATGTCATGAATTCACTGCCAAATAATTTTCTATTAGATGAATTAAAAGGTTTTGGACCAATTATACTTAAAGGAGATATAAATAATCTCAAATGATTGAAACAGCAATGTTTCTTTTTTTTATTGTCAATTTCAATTTGCAAACGCTTGATAATGTGATATACTCATAATAGTGATAATATGATAAGATACGACAATTGTGAAGGAGACTAGAATAATGTTGAAGAAATTCAAAACTAATTTTAAAAAACTTAGTTATCGACAAAGATTTTTTTTAGTTTTTATAGCTTGTTTAGTTATCCTAACAACCATAGGAATCACATTTAGTAGATATATTTATGATAATATTAAAGATTTTTATTTTTCTTCTAAGAAATTTTACTTCAATAGTGATAAATTAGCAGAAGTTAGTGCTAATTATCGATTAGATAATTGGTCAGGCGTTGATCCTTATACCATTATCGTTAATATGAATAGTAATAAAAATAGTTTAGTATCATCTGATACTGATATTGCGTATGACATTACATATGGTTGTTCTAATACTGTCATCTGTCAATCAACTAAGAATAGTGGAGTTATTTATGCAACCAGCAACACAGATACTTTCTCCATTATAGTCACCCCCAATGCAGCATTTAGAGATGGTGATCAAGTAATTATAACAATATCAACAACATCAACAAGTCCATATGAAAAAACTATTGCTGCTAGGTTTATCTTGAAAGTAGGCAAGATTGGATTATCATATGAAATAACTGATGAACCAACATCACCTTACTTAGAAATGAGAGTTACAAATACGCTGGATTATTATTTAGTTAGAACAGCATTTGGAACATATAATGTAGGTGATCGAATTGATATTGATAGTTATCTTAATCTATCACAAGCAAATAAAGATAACTGTGCATCAGTCATCATCACTTTAGGATTTGATCCTAATATTGTTCCATTGGACATGACAAATCCATCGTATCTAAGAAAAATAGCAAGTACAACAACGACGATTAATGGACATGATTATATTAACAACTATTCATTTAAGTTGGATGCTCTATCAAGTGAAACGATTAAATTCTATAAATCTAATGTTAATAATGATTATACATACCCAATCGTCAATAGTACATCTATTATTTCATTTGCCTATAATTAAAAGAAAGAAAGTGATTTTGTGAGTATAAATGTTATAAATGAATATATCGATTTTTCAAAAAAAAATATCCAAACATACGCACAAAAAATAATGGGTAAGTATTTTGATGAAGAAGTATTTAAAGAATTATTAGAAGTTTTTCTTTCTTTACGATATTATGGATATTCACCAGATTATCCAGATAAAGATTTTAAAGATCTTGATGAGTGCTTAAAAAACAAAGCTTTCCATATTTTTGATATAACTCTATTAACCAAAGAGGAAGTTGACAATAGTTATAATACATTTAAATATGCTATTTATTTAGATTCACTATTACAACAAGAGGTTCAAACATATGAATATGTTGATAGTTTTAGGCAATCACGATTTGGCTTAGTTGAGGAGAAATTTGTTAATGAGTTAGAAAAACTAATTGATGAAAAACTGACTTCAAGAAAAAAGTTTATCGAATCATTTGCAACTGAAGAATTTGAACTACTATATCGCCAAACAAAAATAAACAATTTGTATGATGTGACATTAACATATCACATTGATTTTCCTGAAATTTATAGTGAAGTTGCAATTCAAAAAGCATTTGATAAAGATTTAATTAAAGAACAGCGACTATTTGTCAATTATACATTACTTAGTGTTCACGTTTTAGAAAATATATTACAAGGTAAATATGAATCAAATTATTTAATAGATTTTGATTTAAGTATTACAAAAAAGAAAAATAAAATAAAACGATTACTTAATATTATTGATAATGATATTATGAAAGAAAAAACTAGTTTCAAAGTATCACACGAGGTATATTTAGAATATAAAAAACAAGTATTAGAATTAATTAAAAATGGTTATAATTTTGCCATTATTATTGATGATACTTATGAAAATCTTGAGGAAAATGAAATAAAAATGAACTTATTTAAATACATCATTATTCCTGAAGAAAAATATTATTACCCAGAGTTACAAGATAACGAAAATGTTATTATAGATTATTAGGAGGTATTATGAATACTTTTATTAGGTTCCTGTACGAATTTTTGTCACAATTTTTCTCGGGATTTATTATCTTTTTTAAAGGTATTATTAACGGGGCAAAATCAATGTTTAAAATACCAGCCTATATATCTGTTATTAATGATTATAAGCAAGATTTCAATGGACCAGAATGGTTATTTGTTGCGATTGCCATTTTAATAGTAGTTGTTATTATGGGCTTATTAATACTATTGATTTGGTTTATATTAAAAAAATATATTAGATTTAGAAAAACAGTAGTTGAACAGGAATCATTACTAGAAGAAATTGCTATTTTAAACAAGGAAGTAGCTGAAATGATTCAAGAGAAACAAGATATTTTGGCAATGAAAGTATCACAATTAGGTTTAAAACCAGGTGAAGAGGAAATTGAAACATTAGAAGAGGATACTCCAGAAGAAGATGCCGGTGGGGATGGTATTAGATTCTCAAAATTAAATGATATTGATAACGAATATGAAAATTATAAAGTTCAAAACTATAATAATACTTTCACTTTGGAAGAACTAGTTGAATTGTTTCGAAATTTCGCTGCATCACAATTGCGCTTATATTACACAACCGAAATGATTAGATTGTTTATTTCCGCTTTAGCCTCAACAAAACTAATTATTTTACAAGGTATATCTGGTACCGGTAAAACTTCACTTGCTTACGCTTGGGGAAAATTTTTGAAACATGATTCTTGTGTTGCATCAGTTCAACCTTCTTGGCGTGATCGTACTGAGTTATTTGGATATTTCAATGAATTTACTAAAAAATTTAATGAAACTGAAGTATTAAAAGAAATATATGTAGCGGGTTATACTGATGATATTCACACAATTATCCTAGATGAAATGAATATTTCACGTGTTGAGTATTATTTTGCGGAAATGCTATCTATTCTAGAAATGCCTAATAAAGATGAATGGATTGTTGAATTAGTTTCAAGCAGATGGAAAAATGACCCTAAAAGAATTACCAGTGGCAAAGTAAAAATACCACCTAATTTGTGGTATATAGGAACTATCAATAATGATGACTCAACCTTCATGGTTACTGATAAAGTTTATGACCGTGCCATGCCAATTGAAATTAATGATAAAGGTCAAGTGTTTGAGCCGACTGATACACCAGCTCAGAATATAAACTATACATATTTAGATAATTTGTTTCAACAGGCAATGGGTAATACACCATTATCTGAAGAGACATTGAATAAAATTGAAGAAATGGATAACTATGTTATTAAACATTTTCGTATCGCTTTTGGTAACCGTATTGTTGCTCATATGAAAAAATTTGTTCCAGTTTATGTAGCTTGTGGTGGTGAAGAAGTGCTTGGCGTGGACTATTTTATGGCTCGTAAAGTATTAAGAAAATTTGAACAATTAAATGTATCGTATATTCGTGATGAGATTGATGGATTTATTGAATTCTTAGATACAACATTCGGTAAAGGTAAAATGAAGGAATGTGAAGAATACTTATTAAGACTTAAAAAACTAACTTAAGAATGAAAAGTGGTGAATAATTGTGAATGACTTAACAGTTTTAGATTTATATAATGAAGCTGATGATGAGCATTTAAAGGGCTTTTCCCAAGGGATGAGTTCTAGTTTGCGTGTTAAAACAGATTATAGTAAAGTTGATCGCAATTATGAATGGTTAGAGAAAATGGAAGAGTGTATTCGTTATCTTGATAACATATTAAGAAATCCTAATCGTTTTATTGTTAATGAAGAAGATGTTGTTAAAATAGAACTAGCTAGAAGAATTACCGTGGATAGTATCAAACATTTAGCTCGTAACACAAATTTAATTCAAGATATTGATCCAGTTACTGAAGAAGTAAAACCGGCCAAAATACTAAATATTAATAAAGAAGAAAGTTTTGATACCTATGAAAACCGCTTTATTTATAGTTTAATTAAAAATATGCAGTTTTATATTGAACGAAAGAAAAGGCATGTTTTAACTGATTCACCATTTCGTAATAATAAAAGTCTAGAATATGAGGCTGTTGCTAAACTTGGTAATGAAAAAGTTGATGTTTCATTATCGGTAGATTCAAAATCAAGTGGGGATGGGACAATAGTAAAAGATGAAAATACTAGTCCTGAGGCAATTACTAGACGTTTAGAAAAACTAGAAAACCAGATAACCGATTTGACGAGTACTGAAGTATACAAAAATTTATCTCGAGCTCATGTAGCGTTAGTTACATCACCAATAAAGAAAACCAATGTAATTTTAAAAAATACTAATTTTCAATATGCTTTAGAGTTATGGAATTATTTACAAAATAATGTTGATAATGATACTGCAGAAACAAAAGATAAACAAGATTATAACGATACAGGCCATTTAAAAAGAATGATTGATGAAACAGTACTATTAGATTACTTAGTAATTGATTCTATTAATAATCAAAAGCAAGGTAAGAAAACATCCACTCGTCAAGTGTCAGAACGAATAGTTGCCAACATGGTAGAAAAAATAATGGATGTTGATAGCTCACTAAATGAGGAGCAATTAAAAGATATCGTTAGCAAACAATACTCTGTAATTAAATATCGCAGTGTAATAAATGATCAAGAAATTCAAAAGAAATTTAAAAAGCATATTAATGAATATTTAAAGAGAATTAGCGAAGCTAAATTGTAGGTGACATATGATAAATAAAATAAAAAACAATTCATTTATAAAGTTCTTAACAACTGTTGGAAAGATAGTTCTTTATATAGTTATTGTATTAATAGTAGCAATAATCCTAATCCAACGTGTATCAAAAAACGAAGTTGCTTTAGGCGGATATCGTTTGTTTACAATCATATCACAAAGTATGAAACCTGTTTATAATATTGGTGATATGTTGTTTGCCAAGACAGTATCACCAGAAGAGATAAAAATAGGCGATGATGTTGTTTATGAAGGAAAAGTAGCTGACTTTAAAGGGAAAACTGTTGTCCATCGAGTTATTGAAAAAAGAAAAACTAACGGTCAATATGTTTTTACAACTCAAGGTATTGCCAATTCAGGAGTAGATCCAGAAATAGGGCCTGATCAAATAATTGGTAAAATAATTTATAAAAGTTTTATACTAAGTATCATTTCAAAAGTAGTTAATAATAATTTTGGTTTTTATTTTGCGGTATTGGTACCAACTGCAATTTTAATTGTTATTGAAGTAGTTGAGACAATACAGGAACGTAAGAAAAAACAAAAGAAAAAAGATATCCCAATAATCACAAATGACGACGATGATATTATATAGGAAGTGATCATATGGAAGAAAAACAAGAAAGTTTGTTTAAATCCATTATTAAAATTATTTTTAAGAGAATTAAACCAACAACATTATTGTTTTTGGTTTTGACTCTATCGGCTAATGTATTCGCTTGGTTTATTTATTCAACTAGAGTAGATTCCAGCATAACAGCTCATGTAAAAGCGTGGAATGTAGACTTTGTGGTTGGTAATACTACCTTATCGCAACAAGTGAATTTTGACATAGAAACTGTTTACCCGGGAATGGAAACTTATCAAAAAACAATAAGTGTCACGAATAGTGGAGAAACATCAGCCACTCTATCTTACGAAATACTTTCCGCTTCGGTATTAGGGGTAGTTTATAATGTTGGACCATCATTAACTAGCGAACAACTACTATATAATTTAGAAAACAATTATCCACTTCAAATTTCGTTTGACGTGACCAACCCAACCGTAAATGCTAATGGAGGACAATCAAGCTTTGTTTTGACCGTTAGTTGGCCATATGAATCTGGTGATGATGCAACAGATACTTATTGGGGAGAACAAGCATATGATTATCACTTGTTACATCCTGACTTACCAAGTTTTAGTTTATCTATGGAAATAACAGCAGTACAAAATTAGGATTTAATCCTTTTTTTTATGAAAAAAACTCCCGAAGGAGTTTATTATCCGTTGTATTGTTGGAATGTTAAATTAACATCCAAAGTAGCATTGGCATTAGTTGAATAGGTAGCGTCAGTGTCATCTGCATTATTCATTGTAGCGGTTTCGACAGCGTCATTCCACATAACAAATATTCTAATAGATGTAGGAGTAGTGGTTCCATAATTAATGGTGCCGGTAATGTCAGTATCATATGTAGTGAAGTTAATTGTTTCTCCACCATTAATTGAATAACCTGTAGTCACTAAATCACTAACATCACTATTTTCATTGACATCACTTGATATAGTATATGTAAATGACACATCAGTTTCACTAGAGTCAATTATGATGTCAAAATAACCAGTTGATAATGGAGCAACTACATCACTTGCAATGTGAGTACTACCAGCAAAAACAGGAGTGATAGTTGAAGCTGCTAATGAACCAGTTCTGATGTTCTCGTTGTTAACCAAAATACGCCATCTAGCAACTGCCATTTCAGCATTTCCAGCCACATTTTTAACATATTTTGCATAAGTTTCTTGAATGAAATTAAAGGAAATCAAAAGGGACACAAATGCAATCATTAGTTTAATTTTTCGTGAATTAATCATACACTCGTCCTCCTTTTTCCTTATATAACAAAAGTATAACATTTGCCGTTTTTACGTTCAATTATCCGTCAACAAATTTTGTCAAAAAGTGACAAATGAGTGTCAAAAAGAGCAATAAAAAAATGCTAAAAATTTTATTTATTACAACGAACCTTTATTGCTTATATAAATAAGTTGTGATAATATATTATATATAATAGTAAAAATATGTCGATTTATGGAGTGAAGCATGGGAAAAGAAGTAACTATAACTGCCGATAAAGTAAAACGTCAAAAGAAGTTTTATAAATTAGTAAAACTAATTCTTTTATTTTTACTCCTTTTCATTATTGTTTTATATGTCATTTTATCAATTATTTATAATGGTGGAAATTTTACGATTACTCTAGATCATTCCTTTGCATTAGAACAAAGTATTGTTATTTATGATGATTCATTTTATAAGGAATCACAAGCTAAATTATATGCCGGGAAATTAGATTTTATGGATAATATATCTATCAAGTGGTTGCCACAAGATATTGATAGTGAAGGTGATGGATCGCATAATGGTGATAACTATATTGCCTATACATTCTATGTTGAAAATAGAGGCTATGATGTTGTTGATTATTGGTCAGAGATTGTCATTGATGATGTGATCAAAGGTGTAGATGATGCTGTTAGAATTATGGTATTTGAAAATGGCGATAAAACAATTTATGCCAAAAAAAGTCCATTGACTAACGAGCCAGAACCTAATACAGAACCATTTTATTCTGAAGAATCAGCATTTATCAGACAACGAAAAGATTTTAAACCAAATGATGTTGATAAATATACAATTGTTATTTGGTTAGAAGGTGATGATCCAGAATGCATTGATGCTATTCTAGGTGGCGAAATTAAAATGCATATGGAAATAAGAAATGTTCACTTTATCGAAGAAGAAGGTTAAAATATGAGAAAAGATCGAACTAGAATATTAGTTTTATTATTACTTTTGTTTTTTACATCTATTCTATTAAGCACAGCCTCTTTTGCATGGTTTTCTGCTAACAGATTAGTTACTGTAGAAACACTAAATATCCAGGTAGCAACCCAAGGTGGAATTGATATATCAGCCGATGGTGTTGAGTGGGGGGCTAGTCTATCAACTACTGATTTAGAAGAAGTATACGATAACAGCTATCCAGGTAGTAACAACCGCATATCAGCAACATTAGAACCAGTTTCATCAGGTGGTTTGGTTGATACAACAACTGGTTATCTAAGAATGTATCTAGGTAATGCTGTTAACAGTCAAGATGGAACCTCATATGTGCTAATGACTCAAAGAACAATTGAAGAAAGAGATACGCAAGTTGGTGGCGATGGAAGCTTTATTGTATTTGATATCTTTTTAAGAACTTCAAGTGCCAAAGCTTTGTATTTAACAAGAGATTCAGGAGTTAGTTTTACTGGTGAAGAATCAATCGGTACCGAAAATGCATTTAGAATCGCCTTTGTAGTCCAAGGAACAGTTCCGAGTGATGCATCATCAAATGCAATTCAAAGTTTACGTGGGGCAACTAATGATGATGTTTATATTTGGGAACCAAATTACAATACTCATACAGCAGCAGGGGTTGCCAATGCATTAAATGTTTACGGATTAACAATTAATGAGAACAATAGTTCCAGAATTAGATATGAAGGAGTTATTGATGAAATAACAAGAGAAGAAAATGTTCTATTGGAAGAAGCTGATAGTGAACATCATCCAACTAAGTTTAGAGAAGTTAACATTGATTATGCAACTCCGACCAATCCTACTAATTACACAGAAGTATTTCCTCTTGAAGCAGGAATTACCAAAGTTAGAATTTATGTTTGGCTAGAAGGACAAGATGTTGATTGCGAAAATAACGCTTCAATTGGTAATGTCGATTTCAACGTTCAATTATCAACAAATCCTGCATAACAAAAAATAATAAAGAACAAGAGGTGGTAAAATGAAAAAGAAAATCAGTCAGATTTTTAAAAAGATTATTCAAACTGATTTAAGTATAAAAATGAAAATTATATCATTAATTTTCATTTTTGGCGTTTTAACTTTTTGTTTAACCACTTATTTTAAAACATATACCGAATATGTATCAAATCCTAATAATTTACATGGTATTATTGATCAAACTGTCTATGTAAATGATGCCGATAGTGATTGGTATTATTATATGGGATTAAACTACACTAGTAGTAACAATGGTACATTACCAACAACTACAAATAAAAATATTTACAGTGAGAATAACTTAGTTGAAACAACTGTAACTTATAGCGCAACTGATATACTTTATAATCAAACTGCGACAGTATCTCATAATGAAAATCAAAATCAGTACGTTTATTACAAATACTATCCAGTTAATAATGCTGGTACTGCTAACGATAACACAGATGATTATATAGAAATTGAATTAATTGATTTTCCTTTTGCAAATCGTCCCAATAATTTAGCATTTAATGGTTGGATTACTAGTTATAATGGTGCAATTGTTAGTTATGATGCAGATTATTATACTAGATACGCCAAAGTTCCAGTAACTTATTCTAATAATAAGCCTTCACACATTTCAATTACCTTTAATACAAGTTGGGTAACTGCAACAGTAGGAACTATGACTAACAATTGGTCAAATGCTTTTGGTGCGTTAAAAGCAGCGGGGATGCAAGCGTTAGTAACAAAACAAACCACTTATAATTACAACATTTATATGGAAGGTTATTATCGTGCGTTAACTATCGCTAGATATACTGCATATGCAGGATATTATGATGCGTATGGTAATCAATATGATCAATCTGATGGTACTTGTCCTAATAGAAGAGGATGTACAGTTTATGAAAGTATGGAAGATCAAATATATAATGCAAATCAAACATATTATCAAGTAATAAATGGATATATGCAAACTATTAATAATTCATCCATTACATTTCCATCAACTACCAGTATTGTCGCGCCATTTAGTGCAACTTCAATAATGGCTGGTTTTTATCGTCAAGACACAATTAATTATGGTGATTCGTTAGTAGGGTATTACACAAATACAGGGGCAGCTTTAAATGGTACTTGTCCTAACACAACTTGTACTTACTACAAATTAATCCAATATCGTGATGGTACTGCAACCGAAGTAATTGATTTAGATAAAACTTACTACTATTTAGTAACTAGAGATACAAATATTATAAATATGACACAAGCAGTAACTGGTACTTGGTCAACTAGTACAACTGGATACGATAGGCCATTTACTTTAACGTCCTTACATAATGGTACATATCGTGGATCAGTTTGGACAACTAGTAATGTAGCTGTTAACTGTTATGCAGATGCTAGAATTGAATATTTGGTAATTAATTCTGGAACCTCATACACAAATACTAGTGACCCATCAGGGGGAGCTAGCCAATCAAGGTTTTTCTATGGACGATACAATAATGTTAAATTAGGTAGAGGAATTACTAGAAGTGGAAGTAATGGAAACTTCTTAACTGTCGTTGGCGGTGATAACAGTACAACCTCTAGAGGTAGTTCTAATGACTTAGTTAAATATAAACTTATGGTAGAAAGTGGCTTCTACAGTTCAGCAGCTTTAACTAATAGTGCCAATAGTGGAAGTGCATCAAATGCAACATATTATATGAGAATGAAAGCGGTTTATGGAAACGATTATGACCGTGTTGGTGGAACAAACGGAACTAATAATAACAACAATTTGGTATTTTATTACTGTGCTGGTGCTGCTTGGAAAGGTTATTATTATTCAGATTCAACATCAGGAATTTTGTTTGATTTAACTGTTAAAAGTGGTACTTTTGGAACTAATGCTAATTACAACAACATGTATTATGCAGGTATTTATGTTGGTTCACAGATTGCTGGAGATACTTATGCTGCAAAAAGAATAAAAGTTGATGGCGGATATATTTTCAACTTAATTGGTGGTCCACTTGTTGATGACAGTATTAAAGATTATAACGATATTTACATTTATATGACCGGTGGTAGTGTTGATATGATCAATGCTGGAGCCGGAATATCAGAAACTAGTGCTAATAAAATAATCCAAGTAACTGGTGGTCGAGTAAATTATTCTATCTTTGGTGGTAGCAATGCTTCAATGACTGCAAGCAACACTAACCCAGGGACTCTTAGAGGAGATAGTTATATATATGTAGGTGGAAAAGGTGAAGTTGGAGACCCTAATAATTTAAATGCAACATTATGGGGGGCTGAAGCAGGTTCAATCTTTGGCGCTGGTAATGGTAGAAGTAATTCAACCACAATTGGTTCTAATGAAAATACATACATTGTTATTAATGATAACGCTAACATCCATCGTTCGATTTATGCTGGTGGAAATTATGGTGCTAATGGAACTAACTCATCACTTAATTCAACTGAAAGTAAAATAGTTATACTTAATGGTACAATTGGTGATTCTGTTTATGGTGGTGCTAACCAAAATGGTGCAGGTACCTCTAGTAAACCAGCCACAATAACGATTGACATGTATGGTGGAACTGTAGCGGGAAGTATCTATGGTGGAAGTAATGTTAAAGGAGTAGTATATGGATCAACTAACATAAATATTATTGGAGGAACAGTTTCTAATAATATTTATGGTGGCGGAAAAGGTGGTTATAGCACTAATCTAGGAACAACTGGAACTTATGTTGGACGAAATGTAAAAGTAACCATTGGTGATAAAAATTCTAGTAAGACTCCAACCATTACTGGAAGTGTCTATGGTGGAAGTGCTTTTGGAACAGTTAATTCAACTACTAATCCTAATAGTGCTTCACAAAGTTATACTACTGAAGTAACAGTTAATAAAGGAACAATTGCCAATGTTTTTGGTGGTGGACAAGGTAGCTTAGATGCAAATGATAATGTAGTTTACACACCTTATATTGCCGGTAATATTACGGTTGATATTGATGGTGGAACTATTACCAATGTTTATGGTGGTAATGATTTAGCGGGAACACCATTAGGAACAGTAACAGTTAATTTAAAAGGTGGTAAAG
>CAZNQV010000001.1:50567-51880 GCA_964575655.1 uncultured Muribaculaceae bacterium
ACAAGCTGATTTAACTGGTGGTACTAATGTTGATATAACAAATTCAACAATTAGTGGTTCTGTTTTTGGTGGTGGTGACTTTGGATCAGTCGCTAATAACACCGATGTTGATATAGTAAATTCTACAATAAATGGTTCAATCTATACCGGTGGAAATGGTAATACCGCAACAGTCGAAGGAACCACAACATTGACAATTACAGCAACTTCATCTGTTGGTGGTAATATTTTTGGTGGTGGAAACGAAGCCGCTTCTTGTACAGGTAATGACAACACACTATTAAGTTCTATTGATATCAGTGGAACTAGTGTTGGTGGCGATATCTATGGTGGCGGAAATATCGGAACAACAAAAGCAACAAAGGTGAAATTAACGAATTCAAGTGTAACCGGAAATGTCTTTGGTGGTGGAAAACAAGCTGGCGTAACAAATGGTACAGATGTTGACATTATTACTTCAACAATAAATGGTAATTTATATGGTGGTGGCGATAATGGAGCAGTAGGTGCTAACACCGATGTATCAATAACTGGCTCAACCATTAGACAATCAATCTATACAGGTGGAAATGGTAATACCGCAACAGTAGCCGGCAATACCACATTAACAACAACCGGAACAACTAATGTAACACATGATGTCTATGGTGGTGGCAATGCTGCCGATTCAAGTACTGGAACCGGAACAAATTTAAGAAGCTCGGTAACAATGAATGGTGCAATTGTTGGTGGTAACGTCTTTGGCGGAGGAAATATTGGAACAACTGAAACAACAATAGTATCTTTAACCAATGCTGAGATAACTGGATCAGTTTATGGTGGGGGAAAACAAGCACCAGTTACAAACGGTACAGATGTTGATATTATTACCTCAGAAATAGATGGTAATTTATATGGCGGTGGAGATAATGGAGCAGTAGGTGCTAATACCGATGTTTACATTTTAGACTCAACTATTGGCCAATCAATATATACAGGTGGAAATGGTAATACGGCAACAGTAGCCGGCAATACCACGTTAATTACAAGTGGCAATACTAATGTCGGAGATGACGTTTATGGTGGCGGAAACGCTGCCGATTCAAGTACCGGAACCGGAACAAATTTAAGAAGTTCAGTTACTATGAACGGAGCAACTATCGGTGGCAATGTTTTCGGTGGTGGTAATGAAGGTACAACCCAAGCAACAATAGTATCTTTAACAAATACGGATATCACTGGATCAGTTTATGGTGGTGGCAAACAAGCAGGAGTAGCAAATAGTACCGATGTTGATATTATTACATCAGAAATAGATGGTAATTTATATGGTG
>CAZNQV010000001.1:51890-57117 GCA_964575655.1 uncultured Muribaculaceae bacterium
ATGAAGGACCTGTTGGAGTTAACACCGATGTTAATGTCTCAGGTTCAACTATCCGAGATTCAATATATGCTGGTGGAAATGGTAATACGGCAACAGTAGCCGGCAATACCACATTAACAACAATCGGAACAACAAATGTAACGCATGATGTCTATGGTGGTGGAAACGCTGCCGACTCAAGCACTGGAACCGGAACAAATTTAAGAAGTTCTGTAACAATGAGTGGAGCTATTATTGGTGGAAATGTCTTTGGTGGCGGAAATGTTGGAACCACTCAAGCAACCATTGTATCTTTAACAAACGCTGATATAACTGGTTCAGTTTATGGTGGTGGAAAACAAGCAGGAGTAGCAAATAGTACCGATGTTGATATTACTACATCAGAAATAGATGGTAATTTATATGGTGGTGGTGATTTTGGTTCCGTTGGTGGCAACACCGATGTTAATATCTCGGGATCAACTATCAGACAATCAATATATACCGGTGGAAATGGTAATACGGCAACAGTAGCCGGCAATACTACATTAACTACAACCGGAACAACAAATATAACGCATGATGTCTATGGTGGCGGAAACGCTGCCGACTCAAGCACTGGAACCGGAACAAATTTAAGAAGTTCCGTAACCATGAATGGTGCCATTATTGGTGGAAATGTCTTTGGTGGTGGTAATGTTGGAACCACTCAAGCAACCCTTGTATCTTTAACAAACGCTGATATAACTGGTTCAGTTTATGGTGGCGGAAAACAAGCAGGAGTCGCAAATAGTACCGATGTTGATATTATCACTTCAGAAATAGATGGAAATTTATATGGTGGTGGTGATAATGGTTCCGTTGGTGGAAACACTGATGTTTACATTTCAGGATCAACCATTGGTGACTCCATTTATGCTGGTGGAAATGGTAATACCGCAACAGTTACTGGTGATACAAAATTAGTAACGACTGGTGTAACAACTGTAACAAACCATGTCTTTGGTGGTGGCAATGCTGCGGCATCAAGTGTCGGTATAGCAAATGATTTAAAAAGTTCCGTTACTATGAATGGCGCAACTATTGGCGGCGATGTCTTTGGCGGTGGAAATATTGGAACAACCAAAGCAACCATAGTATCCTTAACTAATGTTGATATCACTGGATCAGTCTATGGCGGTGGTAAATTATCAGGTGTTGCAAACAATACCGATGTTAATATAATTACTTCAACTATTGATGGTAACTTATATGGTGGTGGCGATTATGGAGCCGTTGGTGGCAATACCGATGTTGATATAAAAGGATCTGTTATTGGTAACTCAATTTATGTTGGTGGTAATGGTAATACTGCAACTGTTACTGGTAATACAACTTTAAATATGACCGAAACTTCTAGTGTAACCTATGATGTATATGGTGGTGGCAATGCCGCTGATTCAAGTATAGGTATAGCAAATGATTTAAGAAGTTCAATTACAATAAATGATGCAACCATTGGACGTGATATCTATGGTGGCGGAAATATTGGAACGACCAAAGCAACTATAGTATCATTAACTGCTACTGAAGTAACAGGAAATGTCTTTGGTGGTGGCAAACAAGCAGGTGTAACCAATGGTGTTATTCTTGATTTAATATCATCACAGATAACGGGTTCTGTCTTTGGCGGTGGTGATTTTGGTGCGGTTGGAGCTTCAACAGATGTATATGTTTCAAGTACTTCTGTTGGTGGAAGTGTTCATGCTGGTGGAAATGGTAATACCGCAATTGTTAGTGGCAATACACAATTAGATGTTGATGGTACCACCACTGTAACAAACCATATCTTTGGTGGTGGCAATGCTGCTGCAACCGGCACAGAATTAAATGATAATTCAACTGGTGTAGTCAATATCGCCGGGGCCATAGTAGGTGGCAATGTTTATGGCGGTGCTAATACTTCTGTTTTATATGGAGTAGTAACCGTAAATATTGGTAAAAATGTTGTTAGTAACAATTCTTTAATCCGCGGCAATATTGATATTTCAGGAACTGTCTTCGGAGGTGGAGAAGCTAATGCTTCTGGTTCACCAATCTATGACTTTGAATTTATTAGTGTTACTAACGGAATAACAATCAATATTGATGGAGCAACACATTCTGTCTTCAATATTGATGGTTCAATTTTTGGTAGTGGTAATGCTTCATCAACTACTGGTGAAAGTAACATTACTATTAGCAACTATGGAACAATCGCTAACTATAAGAAAAACGTTTCTATTCAAAGAGCAACCAATGTTACAATATCTAATTCAGCAATCGAATTAGAAGGAGCAACCGATAGAACCAACGAATATTCATCAGTATTATTTACTTTAAGTAGAATAGATCATTTAAAACTAAAAAATAATTCCACTTTATTCCTTCAAACAGGCGCAAATCTATTAAAACATTTCTCAAGTTTAGTTGATGTAGGGAATACTGAAGTAAAAGCTAATGTCGAAATTATTGATAGTAGTGGAACGGTCAATAAAAATACTGATAATCGCTTATATATGTGGGAAGGTAAAAACTTAAATATTGCACTTTATGAAAATATTAGTGCTTATGGTGAAGTTGATGGTATGACTTTCTTTGGCATGTACAATCACGATCGTGATGGCAAAGTATCTACATCTTTCTATGATTCATCATTTGAATATGGTGATAGCGTTACATCAAGTGAACTATACTACTTCTCAAATGGTAGTTATATTGTTGGTGTCCATGAACCAAGTCACAATATTAGAGTAGATGGTTTTTATTCAAATGAAGAAAGTTCCACTAATAGCGGAACAATAAAAGCATATTACATTGAACCAACTCCTGAAAATGCAGCCCATTATATGTGGGTTGTTGGAGAAGCTGTTATGTCATATACGGTTAATTTAGTAGCTTCCAAATATTCAACTTTAGGTGCGGTTGAATTACCGTTAGTTAATTATTCATCACCTAACACAACTTTCACAATTGTTGGTTTTAACTATAATACTTTAACAAGTGGGGTATCACTTGTTGACGCTAATCAAATACCAAGAATAGCAGCTAGTGGTAATGCTGCTGACAATATTATGAGTTTAGTAATGAAAACAAGTAATACTGGTTGGATTACAGTAGGTTCTACTACATTTAAAACAAACGATAACCATCCTTATTCAGGTACTGTTGACTATTATACTGAGAACTCAACAACAGTTCCTAGTTTGTTCTTCTATCTATATCACTCTAAAAACTTATCAACCGCGGGATCGATGGGAACTGCAACGATATCATTACTAGTTTCTACACCGGTTGATGATTTAAACAGTGATGTTCAACGATTAAATATAACGGTTGATATGTCAAGAGCATTGTATAGTACTAATGAATATGAAGGTGCGGTAACGGTAGGTAAACAATATGATATGTTCTTAACTTCAACAACTAATGTTACAACCAAGAGTAGTATTAGTACATATTATTCCTTATATATAGAGTCGCCTACAACAATTTATCAAACCGGCTATCATCGTGCTTTAGTATCAAATTATATATTGCCAGAAAATACAAAAATAACAATGATTGACTTTGGTAGTAGCACAACTCCAGAATACTATTATTATGTTGTAACAGCGAACGATGTTATAACTGCCCAAAATGAATTTGCACTTCATCGGGAGGCATCATATAATTTATCACGATTTGTCAAAATGGGAAGTTCAAGTTCAACTAATATATATGATGATGCTGCAAAAAATGCCTTATATTATGATCAAACAACACAGATGGCCGAAGAAGAATTTATCTTTATCGTTGACTTTAGTGAAAGTAATATAACGGAAAATCATACTAACTTATCGTTATTGATTGAATTACGTAATGCAGGAAATCAAACATTAATTAGCGTCTTAGGTATTCAACAATCAATTATGTTATATAATTTGTATTACGATAGTGATGCTGTCGTTGATGTTAATGCTAGTTTCTCGAGAAATCCTATTTATCGTGGCGAAAATGTTAGATTAAATGTTACAACCAATTTCATTCAATCAACAGTTCCGGCCGGAACCATATATGACACTAATTTCTTCAATCAAAAACTAGGTATTAAACTTTCAATTTATGATTTGAATAATACAAGAGTAGATGGTTATAGTTTACTTGGTACATATTTTAGATTAAATGGTGTTGACTATTATCCTCGAGTAGATGGTACATATCGTATTAATATCGCTGAACGTGTCGCTAACGTTGCGTCAAATTTGCAGTTAATAACCACAAATAGTAATCTAGCATCGGGATCATACACAATAAAAATTGAATCATTTGGTTCACCAGATGGAATCTATTATGGCTTAACAGCATCTGATAGCATTACAATTCCATTTACCTTTATCAACGCTATCTATGGTTTATCAATAACAATGCCAGAACATAATATTGTTATTGATAAAGAAACCGGATTAAGTGGCAATGGTACTAATTTAGAACTATTTCATGTTAACTATACTTCATCTTTGCAAAATCCTAATTTAAAGATTGCTCTATATCGTCGTGATTATACGACAGAGTATTCGACTAATTATCTATTGGTTGATATTCTCGATTATATAACTAATAATCTTGAAGAAACTTCAACGGAACACTTATATGAATTAATAGATGATCCTATTAGTGATAATATTATTAGATTATATAAAGCACAGTTAGTTCAAATATTATTATTAGATTATATATGAAAGAAAACTTAGTATCTGGTACATATAAAATAGTAGTTAGTTTGTATGATAATAATTCCTTTATTGGGGATGCTCAACAGTTCATCTTTATAAAATAAATTGTCTTTTTAAATAATAAAAGTTATAATGAGAATAGGATGTGATAATATGATTGACATAAAAATAGACGAGTTAACAAACGAAGAATTATTGGCAGTATATTTTGAACTGGAGAACTATATTAACAAATTAGATAGTACCATGGTAGAAACGAAACAAGTGGAGAATAAAAAATGATAGAAAAAGTAAAAAATAAAATTGCAGCAATTGACGAAGTACTAGAAAATATGCCAAGAAATAACGCACGTAACAATGCCAAATATGTTTCGGAGGTTAGTAAGGTCAAGAAATTATATATCCAACAAAAAGACTTGATATTAGATGAGATAAGAAAAAGGTATTATCAAATATGTAATGCTGAGGAATATAAAGAAGATGAATTACAAGAAAAAGCAATCAATAATATTGAA
>CAZNQV010000002.1:0-50051 GCA_964575655.1 uncultured Muribaculaceae bacterium
TTTTTAGAATATTTAAATATAGTTAATTTACAAATAAAATTTTAAAAAATATCATTGCTAAAACGTTTACATATTGTTACAATATAAAACATCTTTAAATGAAAGGGATGTTTTATTATGAAACCAGACACTTATAATATACCGGCTTATAAATTTGAAATAATTATTCCAATAGAACCAATAAATGCAACAAGTGATTTTGAATCAGTTACAAAGTTTAATAGTTCTATTGCCACAGGGAAAATAATTTCAATTCCTTGGGAATCGTTTGATGGCTTAACAATTGCCGATGCTTTTAAATATTTAGAAAGAAAAGATTTTATGTTTCTTTGCTCTGTTACATGGGAAAATGATAATCGATCATCACTTACAACAACGAAGAATGGTTTGTTTAATATAGGTTTTAGATTTGATTTGACAAAAGATTTTGCAAATATGAGAGTTGATAAAGCGATTGAATCATATATGGAAGAACAATATAGCAAAGCTAGTGAAACAGAAAAAAAAGTATTTAGATGCTTTTTTGAAAGATATCAAGATAGAAATTACGAAGAAACAAAAGAAAGAATTAAAAGACTTAGTTAACGCAATTATCTTGAACTGTTTTTGTTTACTTTTTAATTAACATTTAGTATAATTAAGTCAGTTTAAGTGATGAAAAGGAATAGTAATAAAAATATTTATTACAGTGAGTTAACGGGTAGTGCGAGTTAATAATAAAGTTTTATGAATGAGCCTTGGAACTTAATCGCTAATCAGCGTTAAAGATTTAAGCGCATAGGATTCTATGAAGTAAGGTGGCAACGCGATAAATCGTCCTTATTTTATAGAATTTTTTTAATAGGAGGATGTATGAGTTTAATAAGGGAAACAGAAAAATATTTGAAAGACACGATCTATCAACTTGGTTATGAGATTGATGAAGTTAAATTAATTAGATGTAATTTACCTGAATTAGGACAATTTCAAATTAATTGTGTTATGGGTTTAGCGAAAAAGTATGGGCAAAATCCTAGAGAAATAGCAGATAAAATTGTTAAACAATTAGACGATAGATTTGTCAATGTTAATATAGCAGGTCCTGGTTTTATTAATATTAGTTTTAATGATGAACTGTTGATTAAATCTTTTAATCTATGTATTAATGATTTCAACAGATTTGTTGATAAATCAGAACCAAAGAAAATTATCGTTGATTATGGTGGTGCTAACGCTGCTAAGGCATTACATGTTGGACATATGAGAAGTGCTAATATAGGTGAAGCAATAAGAAGACTGTTAGTTTTATTTGGTAATGATGTTATAGGGGATGTTCATTTGGGTGACTTAGGACGTCAAGCAGGGATGGTTATATCACAATTACAAATTGAGCAACCAGAATTACCATTTTTTGATGAAAACTATGTGGGTGATTATCCAAAAATTAATCTAACAACAGCTGATTTAAAGAGAATATATCCTGAAGCTAGTAAAAGCGCAAAGGAAGATCCTGTTCGTATGGAAGAAGTTCGTCGTATTACTGCCGAAATTGATAAAGGTCATAAGGCCTATACCGAGTTGTGGAAACAAATAGTAGATGTTTCTTTAATATCTATTAGAGAAACATACAATAAGTTGAATTGTAATTTTGACTTGTGGGAAGGGGAACTAGACGCCTTTCAATATATCCCAGCGATGATGGAAATAGTAAAGCCATACTTACATGAATCTGATGGAGCTTTAATTATGGATATCAAGAAAGATGATGATAAAGTAGAAATGCCACCTTTAATTGTTATAAAACAAGATGGTGCTACTATTTATGGGACAAGAGATTTAGGGACAATATATTCTCGTATGAAAAGATTTAATCCAGATGAAATGTGGTATTTTACCGATCAAAGACAAGCTTTATACTTTGAACAGGTTTTTAGAGGATCATATAAATCAGGTTTAGTTCCAGAAACTACTAAATTATTTCATTTTGGATTTGGTACGGTTAATGGTCCTGATGGTAAACCGTTTAAAACAAGAGATGGTGATGTGATGGATTTAGATACTCTAATTGAATTAGTTCATAAAGAAGTTTATGATAAGATCAAACCCGAAATAATTGATTCTGAACGCGAAAAAATTGCAGATAAATTAGCAATCGCTACATTAAAATATACTGACTTATTACCACATCGTAAAACTGACTATATATTTGATCCCGTTAAGTTTAGCGCACTTGAGGGAAAAACAGGTCCATATATTTTATACACGGTAGTTCGTATAAAATCATTATTAAGTAAAACGGATAATAATAATTATCAAATAAGGAATATTGATAATTCTGATGTGAAGGATGTATTAGTAAAATTGATAGAATTACCCGATGCATTAAATAATGCATATAACGAGGCATCACTAAATTATATAAGTGACGCATTATATGAAATATCAAGTTTGTATAATAAGTTTTATAATAACAATAATATTCTAAATGAAAGTGATAATGATAAAAAGGAAACTTATATAGCGTTATCTAAATTAGTTTATACTGTGTGTCATAATTTGTTAGATGTATTAGCAATTGAAGAAGTAGATAAAATGTAATTATTATAAAAACCGGTTTTTTATTGACATTTTGGTATATAATTGATTATAATTATAAGCGAATTGTTTGGAGGTGTACAAAAGTGAAAAGGACATTTCAACCTAATAAAAGAAAAAAAGCTAAAAAACATGGATTTTTCTCAAGAAAGAAATCTGGAATCTTAGGATTGAGAAGAAGAAAAGGAAGAAAAATCTTATCAAGATAACATCCACTGAAAATCAGTGGATTTTTGATATGAGAAAGGAATATTATGAAAAAGATTAATGTAGTAAGGGAAAATAAAGAGTTTAAGCGCATAATTACTTTAAAAAAATCTTATGCTAATAAGTACTTTATTGTGAATTATGATTATAACAATGATAATATTCCAAAGTTTGGTATATCAATAAGCAAGAAATTAGGAAATGCGGTAGTTAGAAATAAAAATAAACGGCAAATAAGAAATATTCTTGATACCAACAAAAAAGTCTATCAAAATAATCTAAATTATATTATAATAATAAGACAAGGGGCAGTAGAAGCTGATTTTAATAAAAAAAGTGCAGCCCTATTAGAATTATTGAACAAAATAAAGGAGAAAATGGATGAAAAAAAATAATAAGCTTATTGTAATTATTTTGTTAGTATTTATGTTGTGTGGATGTACTCAGACATTAAAAGATAAAGAAGGCAAAGTAGTAGTTAATGAGAAAACAGGGCAATCAGTTACCTCTAATATTATATGTAGGCCTACTGATGAAAAAGTAATTGAGATGTATGCAAATGCTGAAGTGGATATTTCAGAATTACCTGAATGTGAAAGCATAAAGTTTGCTTCTAAGTATGAAGGACTTTGGTATAATGTTTTTGTTAGACCATTGGCATATGTAATAATTAAAATTGGTAATTGGGTTAATAGTTATGCTATAGCATTAATGATAATTACATTATTAATTAGATTGGCATTATATCCAATTACTAGAAAAACAGCAATGCAATCAGAAAAAATGAAGGAAGCCCAACCAGAGATCAAGAAATTGGAAGAAAAATATAAAGATAAAACATCTCAAGAAGATCAAATGAAAAAGAGTCAGGAAACAATGGCACTTTATAAAAAGTATAACATCAATCCAGTTTCCGGTTGTATTTTTGCATTCTTGCAGTTACCAATATTCTTTGCATTTTTAGAAGCAATAAATCGTGTACCTGCTATATTTGAGAATACATTTTTAACACTACAATTAGGAACTACTCCTTGGGTAGGAATTACAGGAGGCAGTTATCAATATATTATTTTAAATGTGTTAATTGCAGCTACTACATATTTTTCATTCAAGAATACAAGTAATGATACTGCAGCAGTAGCAGGACAAGGCAAAATGATGACAATATTTATGACAGTTTTTATAATATTTATTTCATTCAGATTACCAGCTGCAATCGCGATATATTGGATTGTTAATAGTGCCTTTACTATTGGTCAGAATTTATTAGTGAAAAGAGGTAAGAAAGATGTTACAAAAGCATAATTTCATTGGTAAGAATAAAGAGGACATATTAGGACAAATTAGTAATGAATTGAACAAAGAAGAAAATGAATTGGTTATGATTCCGGTTGAACAGAAAAAAAGTTTATTTGGAAAAAAAGAGGAATACAATGTGGTATTGAAAGATGATGTAAATAATTTCATTAAAAATCAGATTATTGAAATTATTACTAATATGGGTTTAGAACCACAAATTGAAACTAAAAAAAGAGAAGACAATATCATATTTACTGTTAGATCAGATAATAATGGAATATTGATTGGAAGAAATGGAAGAACAATTGATGCAATTCAAACTATTATAAGAGCAATTTTATATAAAGAGATTGGTGCAACATACAACTTTACGATTGATGTCAGCGATTATAAACAAAAAAATCAATCAAGATTGGAGCGCCTTGCAAAATATACAGCAAAAGATGTAGCACGAAGCAAGGTAGCGGTTAAACTAGATCCAATGAATTCATATGAAAGAAGAATTATTCATAGCATTTTAACTGATTCAAAGGATGTTATGACAATATCTGAAGGAGAAGAACCAAATCGCTATGTAGTAATAAAACCAAAAGAGGATTAAACCTCTTTTTCTATTGTAAAAAAATTAATTTTATAATATAATAAGTACGTCTTTAAGGGGTGATATCATGAATGATACAATAGCAGCAATATCAACATCTTTAGGTGTTGGTGCCATATCAATCATTAGAGTTAGTGGTAGTTTAGCAATTAGTAATGTTAATAAATTGTTTTCCACAGACCTGTTGAAAAAAGAAAGCCATACAATCAGTTATGGTTTTATTCGTGATAATCAGGAAATCATTGATGAAGTATTGGTATCTATTATGAAAGCTCCTAAAACGTTTACTAAAGAAGATGTAGTTGAAATATCATGTCATGGTGGTGTAGCCACAACTAAAAAGATATTAGAATTATTACTAAAAAATGGTTGTCGCTTGGCTGAACCTGGTGAATTTACTAAAAGAGCATTTTTAAATGGGCGAATTGATTTAATTGAAGCTGAAGCTGTTATGGATTTAGTATCAGTTAAGAACGAGGAAGCTAGGAAAATAGCCATTAATAATTTACAGGGTAGAACAACAAAAACAATTAAAACTTTGAGAAGTAAAATACTAGAGTTATTAGCAGCCATTGAAGTTAATATAGATTATCCTGAATATGAGGATATTGAAGAGATGACCAATGATAAGGCAAAACCATTGTTGAATGAAATAAAGAATAAATTATTAGAAATTATAACAAATTCAAAAAATTCAAAATTAATTAAAGATGGAATAAATGTTGCTATAGTTGGACGCCCTAATGTTGGTAAAAGTTCATTGCTAAATCTTTTACTAGATGAAAATAAGGCAATTGTAACTGATATAGAGGGAACAACAAGAGATATAGTTGAAGGTAGTGTCAATTTAGATGGAATTATGCTTAATTTTATTGATACAGCAGGAATTAGAAATACTAATAATGTTATTGAACAAATAGGTGTTCAAAAATCAATTGAGAAAATTGAGCAAGCTGACTTAGTATTAATGGTTTTAAATAGTAATGAAAAAATTACAGTAGAAGACAGAAAAATTATTGATTTAGTCAAAGATAAAAAACTTATTGTTGTATTAAATAAAACTGATTTAAAACAAGAATTAAATTTGGATGAATTGAATTTTGATAATGTTGTTAAAACCAATACTTTAGATAAACAAGGTATTAACGAATTAATTGTTAAAATAAAAGAAATGTTTGATTTAGGTAATTTAAATACTAAAGATTTTAATTATGTATCTAATATCAATCAAATTGTTATGTTAGAAGATGCATTAAAATATTTAAAAGAAGCAGAAAAAGGTATTGATAATAATATGCCTATTGATATGATTGAAATAGATATAAAAAATATGTGGAATAAACTGGGTGAAATAGTTGGTGAGGTCTATACCGATGAATTATTAGATCAATTATTTAGTCAATTTTGCTTAGGAAAATAGGTGGTACTATGTATGAAGTAATAGTAGTTGGTGGTGGTCATGCTGGCTGTGAAGCGGCCTTAGCATGTGCTAGACTTAATCATAAAACTCTTTTGATAACGGGTAATATCAATAATATTGGTGATACTCCGTGTAATCCTTCTATTGGTGGCCCTGCTAAAGGAATTGTGGTTCGCGAAATAGATGCCCTTGGTGGCGAAATGGGTAAAAATACTGATAAATCTTTATTACAAATAAAGATGTTAAATACAAAAAAGGGCCCTGCTGTTAGAGCTTTAAGGGCTCAAATAGACAAGGTAACATATCCTAAAAATATGATTGAAACATTGAAAAAAACTAATAATTTAGAATTATTAGAAGCAATGGTTGAGGATTTAATTATTGAAAATAATGTGATTAAAGGTGTCATTTTAAGTGATGGTAGTATAATCAATAGCAAAATTGTAATATTAACAACTGGAACATATTTAAAAGCTTGTGTTTTGCAAGGTTCAACAAAAAAAGTAGAAGGACCACATGGCGAGAAACCATCACATCATTTAAGTGATAATTTAAGAAAACTAGGTTTTACAATCCAGAGATTAAAAACGGGAACTCCACCAAGAATTGAAAAATCATCAATTGATTTTAGTTTTGCTGAAGAACAACCAGGTGACAAAGTTTATCATACTTTTAGTCATTATGCAGAACCAAACTATAAAATTGAAGAACAAGAATTATGCCATTTAATTTATACCAAAAAAGAGACTCATGAAATTATTAGTAATAATTTAAATAAATCAAGTATGTATGGCGGTTATGTAGAGGGAATTGGTCCAAGATATTGTCCTTCAATAGAAGATAAAATAGTTAGATTCAGCGATAAAGAACGTCATCAGTTATTTTTAGAACCAGAAAGTAGATATTATAATGATATATATATTCAAGGTTTTTCAACTAGCATGCCAACAGATATTCAAGATTTAATGGTTCACTCTTTACCGGGATTAGAAAATGCAATTATTAATAAATATGCTTATGCAATTGAATATGATGCTATAGATCCAACACAATTAAAGCAAACACTTGAAACTAAAGTTATTGAAAATTTATATACAGCGGGCCAAATAAATGGAACTAGTGGCTATGAAGAAGCGGCATGTCAAGGATTAATAGCTGGTATTAATGCCTCATTAAAACTTGAAGCCAAAGAACCATTAATTCTAAAAAGAAATGAAGCTTATATTGGAGTATTGATTGATGATTTAGTAACAAAGGGAACAAAAGAACCATATCGATTATTAACTTCAAGAGCTGAATTTAGATTATTACTTCGTAATGATAATGCTGATTTGAGATTAACTGAATATGGTTATCAAAAGGGTTTAGTAACTGATTGCCAATATAATAAATTTTTAGAAAAGAAAAACAACATAAATGAATTAGTTGATTTGTTAAAAAATATAACAATAACCCCTAAAACCGATATTAACGATTATCTAAATAGTGTTAGTATAAGTCCTATATGGGATAAAATATCTTTGTATGATTTATTAAAAAGATCTGATGTTACATATGATAAACTTAAAAAATTTATTGATAAAGATTATTCGTTTGATATTATTGATGAGGTTGAAACAATTATTAAGTATGAAGGTTATATTAACAAAGCGATTAGAGAAAAAGAGAAAATGGATACTTATGAAAATATATTAATACCCGATAATACAGATTATAGTAAAATTAGTAATTTAGCATTAGAAGCAAGAGATAAATTAAATAAAATCAAACCTACATCAATTGGTCAAGCAATGCGCATAAGTGGCGTAAATCCTGCAGACATATCAGTATTAATGATATATTTAAAGAAAGGTGATTCTAATGAATGAAGAAAATTTTATCAAAGAGTTATCTAACTTAGGAATAGAATTAACAAATACTCAACTTAATCAACTATCTAAGTATTGTAATTTATTAATGGAAATCAATAAAACAACTAATTTAACAGCGATAACTGATAAAGATAATATTTATTTAAAACATTTTTTGGATTCAATACTTGCATGTCAAATTGCAAATTTTAACGAGGAAGTAAATGTTTGCGATATTGGTACTGGGGCGGGTTTTCCTGGAATTGTATTGAAAATAATTTTTCCTAATTTAAATATTTCTTTAGTTGATGCTACAAAAAAGAAAACTGATTTTTTAGAATTAGTGATCAAAGAGTTAGGATTAACTAAAATTAAGATTTATAATCAAAGGATAGAAGACTTTGCATATCAGCATATCGAAGAATTTGATGTTGTTATTTCAAGAGCTGTGGCTAAATTAAATGTTTTATTAGAACTATCTTGTTTAACAATAAAAATTAACGGTAGTTTTGTAGCGATGAAATCAATTGTTGATGAAGAATTACAAACTGCATCTAATGCAATTAATAAATTGAATATGAAATTAAACAATGTAATTAAATATAAATTACCAATTGAAAACAGTGATCGTAGTTTAATTAGAATAATGAAAATTAAATATACACCTGATGGTTACCCTAGAAATTTTTCTAAAATTAGTAAATTTCCATTGTAAAAATACACTTTTCTATGTTAAAATAGTATGTAACATATAGGGGTGTTTTTAGATTGATAAAAAGGGGCAATTTTTATGATTAATGAAAAAGAAATTAGAGACATTTCGTTAGAAGATATTATTCCTAATCGTTTTCAACCAAGGGAAGTTTTTAACGAGGAATCACTTAATGAATTAGCATCATCAATTAAAGAACATGGTGTAATCCAACCAATAGTGGTTCGTCAAGTTGGCGATAAATTTGAGATAATTGCGGGAGAAAGAAGATATAAAGCATCACAACTCGCTGGGAAAACTACAATACCTTGTATTGTTAGAGAATTAGATGATGTTAAAAGTTCAAAGATTGCACTTCTTGAAAATCTACAAAGAAAAGATTTAACACCAATTGAGGAAGCTAGAACTTATCAAACTATTTTAAAAATAGGTGGTATGACACAAGATGAACTAGCAACTAGTTTAGGTAAATCTCAATCAGCAGTTGCCAATAAATTACGCTTGTTAGCATTAGATATAGATGTGCAAAATGCATTATTATCTGAACAAATATCTGAACGTCATGCAAGAAGTTTACTTAATGTAACTGATAAGATAAAACAAAAAGAATTATTGGATTTAATTGTTAAAAATAGATTAACTGTTAAAGAATTAGATGGCGAGATTGCTAAACAAAATGGTAATCAAGCAATTACTAATAATTTTATTGGTGAAATTAGTGATGATGGAGCAAATGGAACAACTGGGGGACAGATTATTCAACCCGTAACCCAAAATATGAATGTGGATGTAGATCAAATAAAAAAACAAGCTGTTGATATAAATCCTCAAACTAATTTCGCTAATTTGAATGAATTGTTAAAAACAGCACCTGTTATTGAGGATAAGCCAATAAATAATAATATGTTTATCCCTAATATACCGCAGGAACAAACTACTGCAGCTAATGAGGATACGGAAACTTTAGATATAATAGAGCCAATGAAAGAAGCAACAACTACTGAAAATAATCAAATTCCTGAAACCCCTTCAATTATTAATAACAATATGTATCAACAGGCGACTCCGGATCAACCTCATGATTTAAGGTTTGCCATTAATAATATCAGGCAATCAGTACAAGCAACTGAGAAATTTGGATTTGTAATTGATACTGAAGAATTTGATTTTGAAAACATGTATCAAATTGTAATAAAAATTGATAAAAACAAATAGTAGATAAAACTACTATTTTTTGATTTCCAAAACTCTTTTTTTTTGATAGAATATATTTAGTACAGAAAAGAGTGGTAGTCATGGGAAAAATAATTTCATTAGTTAATCAAAAAGGTGGAGTAGGAAAAACCACTACTAGCATTAATCTAGCAGCGTCTTTAGCTATACTTGGCAAAAAAGTATTATTAATAGATTTAGACCCTCAAGGTAATTCTACAACTGGGATTGGAATTAACAAAGGTGATGTTGATGATAGTATTTACGAAGTATTAATAGGAAAAGTAGATATCAAAGAAGCCATTATAAAAACAAAATATAAAAATCTATATATGGTTCCATCAACAATTAATTTAGCAGCGGTTGATATTGAAATATATGATCGTAGTCGTACAGAAACGGGATATGCTAAGGCAGAGCAATTAAAGAAACATACTGATTTAATAAAAGAAGATTTTGATTTCATTTTAATTGATTGTCAACCTTCTTTGGGTATATTAACTACTAATGCTTTGACCGCATCAGATTCCGTAATTATTCCAGTACAATGTGAGTTTTTAGCATTAGAAGGTATAACTCAATTATTGAATACAATTATGTTAACTCAAAAAAAATTAAATCCTAGTTTAACAATTGAAGGTGTTTTACTAACAATGCTAGATTCAAGAACTAATTTGGGTTTTGAAATAGTTGAGGAGATAAGAGGCTATTTTAAAGATAGAGTTTATAATACAATCATTCCGAGATTAATTAGATTAACAGAAGCTCCTTCACATGGGAAACCAATTATTGCATATGATCCAAAATCAAGAGGATCAGAAGCTTATATAAATTTAGCCAAAGAGGTGATAGAAAGAAATGGAAACATTGGATAATAATACAAATAGCAATCGCAGAAAAGCGTTAGGTAGAGGATTAGAAGAGCTATTTTCGAGTGATGTAATTGACTATGATAGTTTCGAAGAAAAAATAATTGAATCAACTTCTAAAGAAGAAGTTGTGGAAATTTCACTTGATGAATTAAGAAGTAATCCATATCAGCCAAGAAAGAATTTCGATCAAGAAGCATTAAACGAATTGGCAGCATCGATAAAAGAAAATGGAGTAATTCAGCCAATCATTGTAAAGAAGAGTATTAAAGGCTATGAAATTATAGCTGGTGAGCGTCGCGTTAAGGCATCAAAAATTGCAGGATTGGATAAAATACCTGCAATTATTCGTAGTTTTACAGATGATGAAATGATGCAGATTGCATTGTTAGAAAACTTACAAAGAGAGAATCTTAACGCAATTGAAGAGGCTCAAGCGTACAAGAATCTTTTATCATCATTGAATGTAACACAAGAAGAATTAGGAAAGAAACTAGGTAAAAGTAGAAGTCATATCACAAATATGATTGGATTACTAGTATTACCAAAAGAAGTAAAAGAATTAATTGCAATTGAAAAATTATCAATGGGACATGCTCGTGTTTTAAGTAAACTACAAGATAACGAAAAAATAATTACATTAGCAAATAAAGTAGTCGCTGAAGGAATGAGCGTTCGTGATTTAGAAATATTAACTCAACAAAATGATTTTGAAAGAAAAGTAAAACAACAAAAAACAAAAATGGATAGCCCATATAAATATTTAGAAAATGATTTGGAAGAAGTATTGGGAACTAGAGTCAAAATATCAAATAAAAAGGTTGAGGTTTATTTTTCAAATACAGCCGATTTGAATAGATTATTAGAAATTATGCATTTAAATAAGTAGGTGTTATCATGAATAAAAATTATGATATAGGTACTAGAGTGGTATTAAAAAAAGGTCATCCTTGTGGTGGCAATGAATGGGAAATTATAAAACTTGGTGCCGATATTAAGATTAAATGTACTAAATGTGGTAGAATGGTATTCATTCCCCGCATAGATTTTAATAAGAGAATTAAAAAAATAATAGAGAATAAGGAGTAATTATGGCAATTAGAAAAAGAAAACTAAAAAAATTTAATTTACATCCAGTAACTACGATTATATTGCTTATTTTACTTGTGGTTTTGTTAAGCGCAATTCTATCGTTATTTGATGCGTCAGCTACTTATAATACAATTGATTTAGCTACAGGACAAATTCAAACTAGCATCATTACTGTTGAGAATCAACTAACTTATCAAGGGGTTAAGAATTTGATTAGTAATGCTACTAAGAATTTTATTAGTTTTGCACCATTAGGAACATTGTTAATAACCTTAATTGGATTAGGAATTGCAGAAGCGACTGGATTAATAGATACTGTTTTAAGAAGAAGAATACTTAAAATTTCACCAAAATTGGTAACATTCTTACTAATTTTGTTTGCAATATTCTCAAGCATTGTTAATGAAGTGGGATATGCCATTATGATTCCGCTAGGCGCATTAGTGTTCTTAATTAATGGTCGTAATCCGTTAGCTGGTATAGCTACTGCTTTTGCAGGCGTTGCTTTTGGATATAGTATTAGTTTCTTTGTTGGAGCAACTGATATATCTTTATTACCATATACAAGAGTTGCCGCTCGACTAATTGATGAAAGTTTTCATGTTAGTATGACATCGAATTTATATATTATAATTGTTTCTTGCTTTGTTTTGGCAGCAATAGGTACTTTCGCCGCCGAAACTTTTGCAATAAAAAAATTTGGTCGATATACATCAAAAACAAGAGATGATTTAGGTCAAACTAAAGAAATTGAATTTTTAGATTTGAAATATGAAGAACAAAAAAAATTAAAAGAAGCATCAAACGAGAAAAAGGGGTTAAAAGCTGCTTTAATTACGGCAATTGTTATTACGATTATATTTGTATATATGGTTATTCCGGGATTACCTCTTTCTGGAATGTTATTGGATTTAGATTCCATTGCATATGTTGATCAATTATTTGGAGCTAATTCTTATTTCCAAGATGGTTTCACTTATATGATTGCAATATTCTTTGGTATAACTGGTATAGCTTATGGTATAGGTGCTAAAACAATTAGAAACGACAAAGATATTATTAATAGTTTAACTGAGAAATTAAAAGATATTGGGTTGATTTTAGTTATGATTTTCTTTGCTTCTCAATTAATCGCATTATTTAAAACTACTAATATTGGAACTTATTTGACTGCATCGTTGACTAATATATTAAAAATGGTATCGTTAGATGGAATGTTGTTAATTATTGTTGCTGTTTTAATTATTGCAGTTTCAAACTTGTTTATGCCTAATTCTTTAGCTAAATGGTCAATAATTTCACCAGTATTGGTCCCATTGATGATGCAATCTAATGTTTCACCACAATTTAGCCAATATATTTTTAGAGCAGCAGAATCGATGACTAATGGCATAACACCATTATTAGGATATTTTATAGTTTATTTAGCGTATTTAAATATTTATAATAGAGATCCAGAACGACCTATTTCAATAAGAAAAGGGATTGCCTATATGATGCCATACATGTTTTGGTTTAGTATTGGTTGGATTTTAATTATAATTACATGGTACATTGTTGGATTGCCATTAGGCCCAGGAGTAATGCCTACTTTATAGGAGGATTTATGACTAAAAGTGATTATAATATTTCTAATACTTTTGTGGCAAATGTTTGCGATGTTGTTAATTTTGGTAAAGTAAGCAATGGTTTTAATGAGAATATCGAATTAATTAGGCCGGTAATTGTAAAACAAGTAGATAAGCCGCTAAAAAGTGATCCAAAAGTGACAATAACTTATTATAAAGATATTTTTAACCAAGAAAACTATACTTCATATTTTCAACATCGTTTTAGTCAAAATAATGTTATAATAAGGGATATATTTCCCATTAAAAGTTTTTGTAATGATGAAGAAATTAAAAAGGGTACTATTAATAAAGGGAGATTATTAGAAATATATAGATTTTTATTAATTCAACATCAAGAAGCTTGTGAGAATAATAAAGCAAGATAGAAAGAAGTGATTTTATGGCACTTAAAGCTGGGATAGTTGGTTTGCCAAATGTTGGTAAATCAACTTTATTTAACGCTATAACTAAGAAAAATATTTTAGTAGCAAATTATCCGTTTGCTACAATTGATCCTAATGTTGGAATGGTTTTAGTTCCGGATAAGAGATTAGCAATACTGGAAGAAATGTATCATCCGGAAGAAGTAAAACCGGCGGCCTTTGAATTTGTTGATATTGCAGGATTAGTAAAGGGAGCTTCAGTTGGTGAAGGGCTTGGTAATAAATTTTTATCGCATATTCGTGAGGTTGATGCAGTTTGTGAAGTAGTTAGATGTTTCGATGATAAAGAAATTACTCACGTTGAGGGAAATGTTGACCCAATAAGAGATGTAGAAATTATTAATTTAGAATTAGCCTTAGCCGATTTAGAAATTGTGAATAATCGTATTGATAAAATTAAGAAAAAAGCTGAAACAACAAAAGAAAAAGATGCCATCATAGAGGTTGAAGCATTATTAAAATCAAAAGAAAATTTAGAGAAAAATGTTCCTTTAAGATTAGTAGATTATACTAAAGAGGAGTTATTTGCGATTAAGTCGTATAACCTATTGACTTTAAAACCACATATTTATTTAGCAAATGTTAATGAAAGTGATATAGTAACAGGTAATGATTATGTTAATAAGTTAACTGAATATGCTAATAATGAAAATTCAGGAGTTGTTATGATTTCCGCTAAAATAGAATCAGAATTGTCAGAGTTAAATGATGATGATAAATATGAATTATTGAAGGAATTAGGAGTTAAAGAAAGTGGACTTGATAAATTAGTAAAAACAACCTTTTCATTATTAGGTTTAGCAACATACTTTACTTGCGGACCACAAGAAGTAAAAGCATGGACTTATAAAGTTGGTATGAATGCGAAAGAATGTGCTGGGATAATCCATACTGATTTTGAAAAAGGGTTTATTAAAGCAGAAGTTATTGGATATAATGATCTGATTGAGGCAGGTAGCGAGCTGAAAGTAAAAGAAAGTGGTAAGTTTAGGATAGAAGGCAAAGAATACTTAATGCAAGACGGGGATATTTGTCATTTCAGATTTAATTTATAGAAAAGAAAAATAATTCTTTTCTTTTTTTATTAATATGATATAATATAGAAGAAATTGATTTATTCAATTGATTTCCTTGCTCGCAAGAGCCGAATAGTCCAAAAGGAGGTGTCGAAAAATGAATAAGTATGAAATGATGTTTATAGTTAATTCTACCTTAGAACAAAATGCTATTTCCGATGTTGCTGAATTAATTAAATCAACTATTGAGAAAAGTAAAGGCAAAATTCTTGAAGTTAAAGAGATGGGCCAAAGAGAATTAGCATATGAAATTAAGAAACATAAAAATGGATATTATTACTTATTAACATTTGAAGCAAAAGAAGATGTGATTGAGAAAATTAATCATATAGCAAATGTTAATGAAAACATCTTAAGATATTTAGTATTAAAAATTGAAGATTAAGAGGTATATTTATGAATAAAGTTTTTTTAATAGGAAGACTAACCAAAGATCCAGAATTGCGTTACACTGGATCAAACATTGCGGTTGCAACATTTTCAATAGCAGTGAATCGAACTTTCACTAATCAAAGTGGTGAAAGAGAAGCTGATTTTATTAATATTGTTGTGTGGAGAAAGCAAGCCGAAAATGTTAAAAATTATCTTTCACAAGGTAGTCAAGTAGCGATCGATGGTAGAATCCAAACTAGAAATTACGATGATCAAGATGGTAAAAAGAGATATGTAACAGAAGTAGTAGCTGATAATGTTGAGTTTTTAGGTTCTAAATCTAATCGTGAATCAACAGGACCTGCTCCTATGGACAATCCATTCCAAACAGAAAACGAAGTTGATATGAAAATGGATGATGTTAAAAATGATCCTTTTAAAGATTTTGGTGAAGAGATAAAAATTTCTGATGATGACCTACCATTCTAAAAATAAAGGAGGAATGAAGATGGCAGAATTTTATCGTAAAAAGAAAAAAATATGTTATATGTGCACTGGTAAAGATATAAATTATAAAGATGTAGAAATCTTAAGAAAATATGTAAATGAAAAAGGTAAAATCTTACCTCGCCGTGTAACTGGTGCTTGTGCTAAACATCAAAGATATATTGCTGAACAAGTAAAAAGAGCACGATTTGTAGCATTATTACCATATACTAAATAAACATTCTTTGGGATGTTTTTTTCTTTCTATTGAGTTAAGAATATAGTATAATAAATAGTAGAAAGAAAAAAAGAGGTGTTTTATGTCAGTAAAGGAATTAGCACAGTTTTTGATTAAGTTTATTAAGCAAAGTAATGTTGTTTATATTACTGCACATAAAAATTTAGATTTAGATGCATTAGGTTCAATGGTTGGATTGGCATTATTAGCCGAAAGATTTAATAAGCAATCATATATCATTATAGATGATACTAAGCACGAACCATCTGTAAAAAAAGCCTTAGCACAACTAAATAGTTTAAATATTATCAAAACTAAGGAAATTATTAAAATTGCTGATGATGATTTGTTAATAATAACAGATACTAATCGAAGTAATCTATTACAGAACGAATTATTGTTAGAAATGTTTAATAAAAAGATTATTTTAGATCATCATGATGAAGATGAACACACAATTGAAAGTGATATGAATTTAATATTTAGTAATGTGTCTAGTGCATGTGAATTATTAACACTAGTTTTAGAAGAAAAAAATTTAATTCCTAAAGATAGTTTCTGTGCAACACTATTATTATCAGGAATAGTTTTAGATACTAGTAACTTCACTTTAAAAGTTAATGCTCATACTTATCAAGCGGCATATTATTTATCTAAAGCTGGTGCAGATAATAACCAAGTTCAGTATATGTTAAAACAAAATTTAAAAAAATATGTAGCTAGACAAAAAATGTTGTATGATATTGATATCTTATTTGGAAAATATGCGGTGTCATTGGGTAGTAAAAGATATATTTATCGTCGCGAAGATTTAGCGAAAATTGCTGATACCTTGTTGCAATTTGAAAATATTGAAGCTTCCTTTGTTATTGGTTATTTGGATAAAGATAAAATAGGTATTAGTGCTAGATCAATGGGAACAGTTGATGTTAGTTTAATTATGCAACAATTAGATGGTGGAGGAAATACAACAGTAGCGGCAACGATGATTAAAACTAATGATATAAAAACTGTTTATAAAGAATTGAAAAAGATATTAAAGAATTTGTAGAGGAGGGTTACAATGGAAGTAATATTTTTAAAAGATGTTAAAGGTCAAGGAAAAAAAGGGGAAGTAAAAAAGGTCAAGGATGGTTATGCAATTAATTTTTTAATTAAAAATAACTTAGCAGTTGCTAAAACTGATAAGGGGTTAGAAATCCTTGATAAAGAGAAAAAAGAAGAAAAAGCAAAAGAAGAAAGAAATATAGAAGAAGCAACAAAAATTAAAACAAAACTTGAAAAAGAGATAATTTCATTTAAAATTAAAACAGGAGATATGGACAAAGTATTTGGTAGCATATCAACTAAACAAATAAAAGAAGAATTAGATAAATTAGGTTATAATATAAATAAAAATCAAATCATTCTAGATCATGCAATTACATCATTGGGTATTCATGATGTTGAGATTGTTATTTATAAAAAAGTGAAAACGAATTTAAAAGTAAAAGTAACAAAGTGAGGTGTTACATATGGCAAAAGAATTGCCTAGCAATTTAGAAGCTGAAAAATCAGTTTTAGGATCAATGTTTTTATCACAATACGCATTACAAAAAGCTAATGAAACACTTTATCCTGAAAACTTTTATTATGAAAAAAACGCTAAAGTATTTAGCGTAATCAAGGATTTAGTTAATGAATCAACCCCAATTGATATTATGACAGTAGCTGCAAAATTGAAAGATCGTAAAGAGTTAAAAATGATTGGTGATGTTGAATATCTAACAGAATTAATTGAATGTGTACCAACGGCGGCTAATGTAGACTATTATATAAAAATAGTTGAAGAAGCAAGTGTACTAAGAAACTTAATTGAAGAAGCAACGGGGATTGTAACGTTAGGTTATGATCACGAAGAAAGTGTTAATGAAGTATTAGATAAAGCTGAAAGTAAGATTTTGAATGTTATTAAAAAACGTAAATCAGCAGAATTAAAACCTATTTCTGAAGTTTTGACTAAAGCTCAAGAAAACTTAGAAATATTGGCTTCAAATAAAAGTGATATAGCAGGTATTCCGACTGGATGGTATGATTTTGATAAATTAACATCTGGTTTAAAAGGTACCCAGTTGATTATATTAGCAGCTCGTACTGGTATGGGAAAAACAGCATTTGCCTTAAATATGGGGACTAATATTGCAATAAATACTGGTAAGACAGTAGCAATATTCACATTAGAAATGGGTGCTGAACAATTAGTCAATCGTATGATTAGTTCAGTAGGTCAAATTGAAGGTACTAAGCTAAGTACAGGTAAACTATTTAGTGAAGACTGGAAAAGGGTTAATGAGGCAATGAGCCAATTAGGTGATACTAATATTTATATAGATGATTCTCCAGGAATTACTGTTGGTGATATTAGAGCGAAATGTCGCCGATTAGCGAGCAGCGAAAAAGGCTTAGGTATTGTTATTATTGACTACTTACAATTGATTCAAGGATCATCTAGATATGCTGGTAATCGTCAACAAGAAGTAGCTGAAATATCTAGATCATTAAAAACAATGGCTATTGAGCTTGATGTGCCAGTAGTTGCATTATCACAATTATCTCGTCCAGTTGATTTGCGTGCTGACAAAAGACCGATGTTGCCAGACTTAAGAGAATCTGGATCTATTGAACAAGATGCTGATATAGTAGCATTCCTATATATGGAAGACTATTATGATAAAGAAAAAAAACGACCTGATGGTGGCGCTCCTTGTGAATTAATTATAGCAAAACATCGTAATGGACCTACGGCGACGATAAATCTATACTTCAAGCGAAATACAAGTTCATTTGTCAGTTATAAAGTTGATGAACAGGCTGGTGCAAGAAATGAATAATTTTAAGTTTATTGTATTTATTTTTCTTGCATTCATAATAAGTTTTATTTTAATGATAACTAACACTAAGGCAGATACTTATTATGGTGCTGTTGAAGCTTATCGAGTTTATCTAGATGGAGAATCATTAGGATTAATAAAATCTGATCAAGAATTAAATGAATTTATTGATAATGAACAACAAGAAATAAAGGATACCTATCATGTTGATAAAGTTTACGCTCCACAAGGATTAGAAATAAAAAAAGAAATGACCTATAGTAATTTAGTACAAGATACAAAAGATATATATGAGAAAATAAAAGATAAAAGTTCTTTTACTATTGAAGGGTATGAGATATTAATTACTAAAAAAGATATCGAATCTAATACAGATAAGAGTGGTAAAAAAGAAACTTATGTTGAAGAAACAGTTATTTATTCATTAGATGATGATATTTTTAAAAACGCTGTTGCAACAGTTGTAAAATCATTTGTTGATGAAGAACAATATCAAAAATTTCTAGAAAATAATCAAGAAAAAATTATTGATACTGGCGTTATCATTGAAAATGTTTATATTGAAGATGATTTTCGAATTAAAAAAACGCTAGTACCAACAGATAAAGTAATTTTTACAGATGAGGTTAGTTTAGCTGGTTACTTATTATTTGGTACTACTGAAAAACAAAGTACATATACAGTTCAGGCTGATGATACTATTAAAAAGATTGCTGATGAAAATAAAATGTCAACTACTGAATTTTTAATCGCTAATCCTGATATTCAAGATGAAAATGCATTATTATACAAAGGACAAAAAGTAGTTATTGGACTAATTAATCCTAAATTTGTTGTTATTGAGGAAGTATATAGTGTTCAAAATGAAGAAATACTATATCAAACAGAAACCAGATATAATAATAGATTGTACACTGGAGTTGTTAAAGTTATTCGTGATGGATCGTATGGCGAATCAAAGGTTAGCAAAAAGATTAAATATTCTAATGGTGTTATCACTGATGTTAGAAATATAAGCTCAGAAGTTATTATTGAACCAGTATCTAGAATAATTGAAAAAGGTGCAAGAACAACATATATTGTTGGAGATGCTGGAATATGGAAGTGGCCAACAAAAGTACCTTATACAATTTCTAGTTATCAAGGATGGCGTGCTAGTGGTTTCCATTATGGAATTGATATTACAGGTATTCGTGGTGGTTCACATAACTCACCAATTTACGCAGCCCAAGGTGGAACTGTGGAAGTAGCTGGATGGGCAACTAGTTTCGGAATGTCATGGACCTATGGAAAAATAGTTATCATAAATCATAACAATGGTTATCGCACTAGATATGCTCATTTGAATAAAGTATATGTATCAGTAGGTGAAGGAGTAGAAATGGGTGATGTTATTGCAGGAATGGGAACAACTGGTAGATCTAGTGGTACACATTTACATTTTGAAGCTTGGTATAAAGGCAAACTTATCAACCCATTTGATTTATATCAATGATTATTAAAGTATTAGCATCGGGTTCTAAAGGTAATTCAACTCTAATTCAAACAAAAAACGCTAATATCTTGATAGATGTTGGTTTAAGTACTAAAGAATTAGAAATTAGATTAGGAAATATCAAATTAGATAGTATTGATGCAATCTTAATTACACATACACATACCGATCATATTAAAGGGCTACAAATAATATCAAAACGATACAATATTCCTGTTTATACAATAGAGAATATTTGTAATGAACAAGTAATTAAAGATATTCATATTACCGCTTTTAACTTATCACATGATACACCATGTATTGGCTTTATAATAGAAAATAATAATCAAGAATTAGTCTATATAACCGATACAGGTTATATAAATCGAAAACTAATTCCAATTACAACTAATAAAGATGTTTATATTATTGAAAGTAATCATGATGAAAAAATGTTATGGGAGGGTACTTATCCTTATATTCTGAAACAAAGAATTAGTGATGATTATGGTCATTTGTCTAATGCAGCTGCTAGTAAATACATAAAAAAAGTAAAAGGTGATAAAACCAAATGTGTTATTCTGGCTCATTTAAGTGAAGAAAATAATTTGCCGGATGTAGCGTATGAAAATATGAAAAAAGTACTAAAAGATACCGATATTGAATTATTAGTTGCTAAACAATATGAAGTATTAGATGATGTAAAAGTATAAGTATATTCTTATACTTTTTTTATATAATTTATTATGGTAAATAAGATTATATGGACAATTGCGATTGTTTTAATGGTGTTTAATGCAGGATATTTTTCAATTAAATTAGGACTACCTCAATTAAATATTAAAAATATGTTTAAGAATTTATTTAAAAAAGATAAAACTACTGGAATTAGTACTATTGATACTTTGATGATGTCACTAGCTAATAAAATAGGAGTAGGTTCTTTAGCGGGGATATCATTAGCAATATATATTGGTGGCCCAGGAACTATTTTTTGGATGTGGATAATTACAATTGTTGTGGCAATAAATACTTATTTGGAAAGTGGTTTAGCAGTTATATATAAAGAAAAAGATGGCGATTTTTATAAAAGTGGTCCATCATATTACATAAAAAAAGGATTAAATAATAAAAAACTATCAATTGTTTATGCAGTATTAATTATTTTTGCATATATCTTTTGTTTTCTTACTATTCAGACTAATACTATTTCGGTATTAGTGAGTGAAATATTTGAAATTGATAAAATAATTATTTCGATAATTGTAACATTGATTTCAGCAATTGTAATTTTTAAAGGATTAAAAGTTATATCAGATGTTTGTTCAAAGATTGTACCTTTAATGGCAATTATTTATTTATTAACTGGTATCTATGTAGTTATAACTAATTTGTCTTTAATCCCTAGTATTTTTCAAACAATTCTTTATGATGCTTTTAGTATTAATGGAGTTAGTGGAGGAATCTTGTATACTTTTTATATAGGATTACAAAAATCAATCTTTGCCACTGAAGCAGGACTAGGAACTGGGGCAATTGCAGTTGGTGCGGGAGGTAATAATGATTATAAACAACAGGGATATGTCCAAATTATTGGTATTTACTTTATTGGCTTAATAATAACTACAATTACGGCAATTATAATACTAACTAGTAATTATCAAGGCTTGGAACTAATTAATCCCAATGGTATTGAATTAACAAAATATGCTTTTAATTACCATTTAGGTAATTTTGGTAATTATGTTTTATTAATTATTTTAATACTATTTGCCTTTTCTACTATTATTACTGGTTATTATTATGGTGAAAGTAGTTTAAAATCATTAACTAGTAAAGGAGTCTTAATCCTAAAAATAATTACAGTTGTCTTATTATTTATTGGTGGAATCATAAAACCTAATTTTATATGGGAGATAGTTAATATTTCGACAGCTTTATTAGCAATTATAAATATTTATAGCATTTATCAATTAAGAGATAGAGTTATTAAAAAAATGTGATAAAATGATATTGGTGAAGTAAAATGATTACTAAACAATGGGATAATCTGTTACAAGAAGAGTATAAAAAAGAATACTTTTTAAGTCTTATGGAAAATATAAGAAAAGAATATAATACAAAAACATGTTTTCCACCAGCTGATTTAGTTTTTGCAGCCTTAAAGTTAACTGATTATGATCAAATAAAGGTAGTTATTTTAGGTCAAGATCCTTATCATGGAGTGGGGGAAGCAGAAGGACTTGCTTTTTCCGTTAGAGATAACATTAAAATGCCACCATCACTTATTAATATATTTAAAGAATTAAAAGATGATTTGGGTTATGAATTACCTAAGACAGGTTCTTTAAAAAAATGGGCAAATGAAGGTGTCTTATTATTAAATAGTATTTTATCAGTTGAAAAAGACAAAGCAGCTTCTCATCGAGGATTAGGATGGGAAATGTTTACTGATGAAATAATTAGAAAAGTAAATGAAAAAAATACCCCGGTAGTTTTTATATTATGGGGTAATTATGCTAAAAGTAAAAAAGAATTAATAACTAATCCAATTCATTTAGTATTAACTGCTGCTCATCCATCTCCGTTTTCTTGTTATAATGGATTCTTTGGTAGCAGACCGTTTTCCAAAACAAATGAATTTTTAATAAAAAATGAAATTAGTCCAGTTGATTTTAAACTAGACTAATTTTTTAATATTTCTAATTCTGTTATCTTTCGAATATCAAATTTTTCTCGTTTTTTAATTTTAAATATTTTGCAAATTAAACTATAGAATGGTCGATCTAACAATTTATTTAATAGACTAACATTACGATTATAATAATCTTTTAAACCAATTATATCCTCACTAGTGTCTGTTAATTCCTCTTTGATATCTATTATTTTTTGATCTTTTGCTACTTTAGATTGTTCATCAATAATTTTATCAAATTTTGCCTGTATATCTTTTAAATTTTTATCCAATTCGAAATCATAATCTTCATTTAAATTTTTATTACCTATTAAAGGTAACTCAATATCATATTCTTCTTTTAATCTCTTGCTAGCTTTATTAAAAATATTAACTTGTTTTCCTGATAGACTAGATATATTCTTTTTAGATGTATCTATTTTATGAATAATATCTTTAATGTGATTATATTTAGTTATGAAAATTAATACTAAAATAATAATAATTGCAATTATACCAGTTATTATATATATTGTCATAAACATCCCTCGTATTCTATTAAACATTATAACAAGAATTAAAATTGTTTTCAATAATATAAAAAGATAGCCACACAAATTATTATGTGTGGCTATCACCGACAAAGGATATAACCTTTGTCATTAATATAGTATGTAGTTATTATAAAAATATACATATTATTTTAAAAAAATAAGTTATAATTTATTTAGGTGAATAATTATGATGATAGATACACATTTTCATATCCCAGATAATATTAATGATTTAGATCAAATAATAAAAGATGCTAAAGATAATAATGTATTATATATGATTACGGCAGGAACAGATGTAGAAACTAATAAAACATTAATTGATGTAACTAATAAATATAATAATTTGTTTTTAGGATTAGGTTATCATCCAGAATATGCCGATAGTATTACAGATAAAGATATTAATTTATTAGAAGAACAAATTATTAAATATCATCCAGTTAGTATTGGTGAAATAGGATTAGATTATCACTATACGAAAGATAATAAAGAAAAACAAATTAGTTTATTCAAAAAACAATTAGATTTAGCAACTAAATACAATTTACCAGTTGTAATTCATTCAAGGGAAGCAACCAATGATACAATTAACATTTTAAAACAATATAATTTAACAGGAACATTACATTGTTTTTCAGGTAGTTTAGAAGTTGCAAGAGAATATATCAGATTAGGATATTTATTAGGAATTGGTGGAGTTATAACTTTTAAAAATAGTAATTTAGGCGATGTAATAAAACAAATAGATTTAAATAATATTGTTTTAGAAACAGATTCTCCTTATTTGTCTCCAATAAGAGGTGAAGTTAATTATCCTAAGAATATTAAGATAATTAATAATTATATTGCAGAATTAACTAATAAAGAAAATGATGAAATAGCAGAAATTACCAGTAATAATGCGATTAGATTATTTGACTTAAAGATTGATAATTGATAGAATATAAAGATATATTGAAGGTGAAATATGAAAAATAATAATTTACAAGTAATTCTTACTTTTGTTGCAGGATTACTAATAGTTATTGGATTAGATATATTATATATACCATCAAGCTCAACTAAAACAATTGAAACTAAGAGTATAACTAATGATAAAGCATTATCAATAGAACAAATGAAAGATAATTATTTTGTTTTAGAAAAGAAAACCTTAGAAACAACTTTTTATAGTGATTTCTATGATGCTGTTAAAAATGCAAAATATGGTCCTACAAGTTTTAAGGGTAAACTAACACATTATGGACCTGATTGTGTTGGGTGTGGTGGTACAACAGCGTGTAGAGGGCAAAATGTTAGAAATGGTAATATTTACTATAATGATAAAGAATATGGAAAGATTAGAATAGTTGCAGCGGATAGATCATTACCTTGTGGTTCAATCATTAAAATTAATATTGATAAATATGATCCTGACGGTATGTATGCTGTAGTTTTAGATCGTGGTGGAATTATCAAAGGAGCTAAAATTGATTTACTTAAAACATCAGAAAAAGCAAAATCACCAGTAAGGACTATTAATAACGCTTCTTTCGACATTATTCGACTAGGATATGCAAAAAAATAAAAAAAATTAGTGCTAAAAAGATTGTAAAGCACTTTTTTTTATGATATATTTATTATCGTAAGGAGGTAAGATAAATGTTAAACGAAGGAAAGTCTAGACAAGTGCTACTATCAGTACTAGGTGTTGCAATTCTAGTAGTGGCAGTAGTAGGTATTTCGTATGCTGCATTTACAGTAGGAGGAACTGCAAACACTAATACTATTAGTACTGCAACTATTACTATGGCATATGCACAACCTACAAATGGTATTTACATTAATAATGCATTACCAATGGATGAAACTGCTGGTAAAGGACAAAATACTTGCACCAGTTCAACTGATTGTACTGTATTTGATTTTACTGTTACAGCTTCAGCTTCAGCAGCAGTTAATATACCATATACGATTAGTGTAACAGAAGTTTCTGGTAATACAATTCCTGATGCAAATGTTAGAGTTTATTTAACAAACATGAATGGTGATGCAGACACAGAAATTGTATATGATACTGTAGATCATTTGACTGCATATACTGGTCATAGCAGAACAAATTCTTATACTTTGACTACAGGTACATATGCAGTAGTTGCTGGAACACCTACTGTCAATGAATATCGTTTAAGAATGTGGTTAGATGCAGATTATGTTCCACCAACTGGAACAGCTGCAGTATATAAACTTCTTGTTAATGTAGATGCAGATGCTACACCATTATCTTAATATTTTAGCCAATATTTATAATAATTTTTAAAATCTATAAAGGAGGAATAGTAAATTGGAAAAGAATAATTCAAAGCAAATAGTGCTTTCAATATTAGCGGTAGTTGTATTAGTAATCGCTGTTGTTGGAGTATCATTCGCTATGTATACATTTAGTGGAACAGGTACTAAAGAAAATACAATTAATACTGCAACTCTTAGTATTACATATAGTGAAGAAACATATATAAATCTTACAAATCAGTTTCCACAAGCAGATAGCCGCGGTTTTGCACTTGATCGTGAAACACCAGCTTCATCTACTGCAACTGCAGGAGCTGTATTAGAGTTTTCAGTACAATTAGCAACTAGTATACCAACTACTGTAAACTATGATGTTAACTTTGATGCTGTTGTTAATGGTACAACTTTAACAACTGATTATATTAAATTATATGTAACAACAGTTAGTGGTGCAACCGAAACCCCATACACAGGATTCGGAACTACTGGTTCACCTACTGCTAAACTTATGAATTTATATTATGATGTTGATCCAGCAGTAGATTTACCTATTATTGAAGGTACGTTTAGTGCAGAAGGAACACATACTTATGTAATTCGTGCTTGGGTAAGTGATGCATATGATTTACCAACAACTGATAATACTTCTGGTGCTACAATTGGTAACACAACAACAACTGATACTATAACATTTAAGCTTAAAGTATCTGCAACAGACTAATGAAGTATAAATTAGACTTATTTACATAAGTCTTTTTTTTATGATATTTATGTTTATTTTTGATAATTTTTGTGATACTATTTATTATAGAGAATACTATAGAAAGGGTGTATCATTTATGTTTAGTAAAAAGAAAGATAATGATGATGATTATATAATTTATATTGTGCAAGAAAACGATACTCTTAATAGTATTGCTAATAAGTATGATGTGACAGTTAAATCAATTATGAAAATTAATGAATTAGAAGACGAAAATATTGTTGTTGGTCAGCAATTGTATATTGAAAGAACAAAAGATGCGATACCTATATTTTTATTAGTGCTTATGTTGTTAGCGTTAATTGCAGGAGCATCTTTTATTACATTTGCAATTACTGATTATTTTTCTAATCAAGGTGGCGGTGGACCTAATAATATTGATGTCGGAACTGTTATTTTTTCATTTAGTGAATCCGATAATGCGATTAGTATTGTTGATGCTTATCCAACATCTGATATGGTTGGTAAGACATTAAGTGGCGATGATCAATACTTTGATTTTACTGTATCTTTTCAATTTAGTGAAGAAGCAGAAAAAGTTGTTTATGAAATTAATTTAATTGAATCGGCTATTAGTGGAACAAAACTTGATCCTAAATTTGTTAAAGTTTATTTAGAAGAAAATGGAAGCGCAGCTACTGGTTTTACGAATACAGTACCATTATTTAGTGAATTGCAAGATAGCAAATATCGTCAAGACACGAAAGTTTTATATACTAAAGAGATTACTACAACGCAAACCAATTCATATCGTTTTAGAATGTGGGTTGCTGAAGGATATAATGTTGATGAAGTAGTTAGAATATTTAAATGCTTAATTAATGTAGATGGTTATGTAGAATAAAAAGGGAGATTATATGAGAACAGTAAGGCTAATTTTCAAAATAATAGGCAAAGCAATAATGGCATTTTTGATTATTGTTATAGTTTGTTTGGCAGCATATGTAATTACAATTAAAGTGATGCAAAAAAAAGGGCAACTTGATAAATTGCCAATAAATATATATGTTATTCTTACGCAGAGCATGCATCCAACAATAAAAGCAGGCGATATGATTGTTGATTATCGAAATCAAGATGGATTATATAATGTTGGAGATATTATTACCTTTGTATCAAGTGATAAATTTAGTAATGGTGTTACTATAACTCACAGGATTGTTGAAATATTAGATTCTGGTGATAAGATAATGTATCGTACGAAAGGTGATAGTAACAGCACAGCCGATCCGACACCTACGCCAAAGGAAAATGTAATAGGTAGAGTGCTATTTAAAATACCTAAAGTGGGATTCATACAACAGTTTTTAGTTACTAAAACTGGTTGGATAGTAGCAATTGTATTGCCTTGCATGGGAATAATTGTATTTGATATTGTAAAATTATTTACAAGAAGACCTAAAAAGATTAAAGTTGAACCAGAAAGGTCTGTTATTATTCAACCAAGTCTAGCACAGGAAGACACAGAGAAAACGAAAGAGATTATTGTGAAAAATGAAAATGTAGAAAGGGTTGAAGAGGATGAAGACGATTTTTGGGGAATTAATTAGAGAGATGATTAATTTGTTAGTAGGTGCGATGCTTGTTATCTGCCTATTAATGACGGGTTATTTAATATTTGCCAATATTTATCATACAAAAGAAACGACTTATCGATATAATGTTGTTATTGCAGAAGATGAAACATATAAAACTTTTACTAATAGAGTTAATAGAATTGATGAATTAGTTTCAAAATATGATTACTCTAATATAGATAGTGGCTCTCAAAAACAATATTATGAAAACATTATTGCTATTATAAATAATTGTAATACCGCCTTTAAGTCTAGTAAGCTATATGCTTCTAACAATGTAACATCAGTTAGTACAAGAGATGTTTATGATTACTATGGATATTATAGTGGTACAATAATAAATAAATGTATGGTAATGGAGATGACAAAACTAGATACTATAAATGAATTAAATAGTTTTAAAGATCCTTACTTTGATTCGGCAAAAGATTACATTAAGTTAACAAGGGAACAGTTATCTAAAAATACTAGTTCTATGATATCAACATTATTTCAGAATAGTTCTTATTCATATATTACAGATGTTTCGAGGGATACAATATATAATCCAACTAAAATGATGTTTTATCAAATGTTAAGTAATTATGATAGTTCTGCTAAATTAGTAGAAAAGTTAGCTGAATATATGGCGACTAAGTTAGGAGGGGTAGCATAATGAAACAAATTATTAATATACTTTTTGCTTTCTTAAAATTTATTCTACTGTTATTGGCAACTGGATTAATATTCTACGGACTTTTAGTTACATTCTCTAGGTTGGATAAACCGGTTACTGAAGCAATTCCAACATTATTACCATTCATATTATTATTGATTGCTTTTGTGATTAATTTGCTTGCTAAACAGAGACAGATAAATAGAAACTTATTCTATAATATTGTATGTGTCTTAGTCTTATCGGCAGTAATATTTATAGGTTATCGTGCTAAATTTGATACTGGTATGGTTTTATATCAAAAATATGGTATAAACTATAATCCTTCATATCTAGCGGATAATCTTGGAACAATTAAATTAATGATTTATTTACTATTTGCTTCAAATGTCTTGCTAATGTTTACTAAAAAACCGAAAAACCAAAAGACAGAAAATGTTGAAAAGATTAAAACTGTTACTGAATAACAGTTTTTTTGTGATAAAATATAAGTGTGGTGATAGTATGAATTTGAAGGATTTTAACTTTAAAAAGAAACTTGGACAAAACTTTTTGATAGATAATAATATTTTGATGAAGATTGTTAAATCTGCAGATATTGCTAATAATTCATTAGTCATTGAAATAGGATGTGGATCTGGTAATTTAACAAAGCATTTATGTGAAATAAGTGATTTTGTACTTGGCTATGAGATAGATTTGGGAGTTAAGGATTATTTATTTGATAATTTAAAAAAATATAATAATTATGAAATAGTATTTGATGACTTTTTAAAAAGAGATTTGCACAATGATGTGGAAAAGTATAATTATGAAAATATATATGTAATCGCGAATGTACCATATTATATAACAACACCGATTATTGAAAAGATTATTGATAGTGGTATTAAAACTAATAATATAATATTAATGGTGCAAAAAGAAGTGGGTGAACGTTTTACAAGTTTACCTGGTGGAAAAGATTATGGTTCAATTACTGTTTTTCTTAATTATTATTATGATATTAGTAAGCTGTTTATAGTTAGTCGTAATAATTTTGTACCAAAACCTAATGTAGATAGTATTGTTATTAGTTTAAAAAGTAAAGACAGGTTGTTTGTTAAGGATGAAAAATTATTTTTTAAATTAGTTCGAGATAGTTTTCAATTTAGGAGGAAGACAATTCGTAATAACTTGAAAGATTATAATTTAGAGATAATAGAATCTGTTTTGAGAAAGTATGGATTTGATTTGAATGTTCGTAGTGAATGTCTTGGTGTGGATGTCTTTTGTGATATTAGTAATAGTTTAAGCATATAATTATTTGGAGATGATTATATGCTTTTTAATATAGGGGATTTGGTTACGCGTAATTCATATAATAATGATATCGTATTTAAAATTATTGAATTTAAAGATGATGGGGTTATTTTAAAAGGGGTTAATGTTAGACTATTAGCGGATAGTAAAGTGGATGATTTAAAAAAATGCGATAATTGTCTAGATGATATGATTGACGATAATGATGCTTTTGATCGAATGGATGAATATAGTAAATTAAACCGTGATGAATATTTCTATCTACCCGGAAAAATATTGCATATTGATGGAGATGAAGATTATTTAAGAAGGTGTATGGATTTTTATAAAAAAATGAATATTGTAGCGTATGGTTTAGTATCTAATGAAGGGGTTATACCATTGAATATATATAAATATTTGAATGAATCTAATCCTGATATAGTTGTTATTACTGGGCATGATTCTTATTATAATAAAAACAATAATAAAAATGATTTAAATAATTATAAAAATAGTGATAATTTTATTAAAGCTGTTAAAGAAGCTCGTAAATATGAAAAATCACATGAAAAGTTGGTTATTATTGCAGGAGCATGTCAATCCAATTATGAGGAATTAATTAAATCGGGGGCTAATTTTGCATCTAGTCCTAAAAGAATAAATATTCATGCACTAGATCCGGCAATTATTGCAACAAGTATTAGTTTATCCAGTAAAGGAAAAGAAATAAATTTATTACAAATATTAGAGAAAACGAAGTATGGAAAAGATGGGATGGGTGGTATTATTACTAATGGAATGATGTACACGGGGTATCCTAGATGATGATAGAAGAAATTAAAAATACACTTAGATGTAATCTAGGTAAAACTTTAAAATTTAGAATTAATGGTGCGAGAAATCAAACAGAAAAGTTTGAAGGGCAGATAACTTGTTTATATAATTCAGTATTTTTAGTTCAAGACAATAGTAGTGGACTGGTAAGAAGTTTTTCTTATAGCGATGTGTTAACAAAAAATTTAATAATATATTTTAAATAGGGTTTTATTCTTTGAAATCTGTGTTATAATAATGGTATAATTAATATAGTAGGCGATTAGATGAATGATTCTGTAACTGAAAAAAAGGCAAGTATTTTTAAGAAATATGGTAAAGAGACTGTATTAAGCTTTTTATCTATTTTGGCGTTAGTTTCTTTTTTAATATATACTAGTTACGCTTTGTTTACTGATTTAGAAATTGCTCCTACAGCGAATGTAATTAGTGTTGGTACTTTAGAAATTACATATGATGATACTAGTACTGGATTGGGACAATATATTGATTTAACAGATGTTCAACCTATGAGTGATGAAAATGGTATTTTATTAACACCATATAAATTTAAAATTACTAACGATGGGGACATACCAGCCTTGGCAAGTGTATCTATACAGGATGATACTGGTGCAATCACTTCTTGTGGTTGTGGTGAAGATTTATTGTCGCACGATTATATAAAGGTTTATTTAGTTAGAGAAAGTGATGGTTTTGTAGTAGGACCTAGTGCTTTATCTAGTTTTGAGTACATTGATCGAGTTGAACTAGCTCCACAAGCTAGTGAAACTTTTTCGATTCGTATATGGATTGATGATAAAATTACTTTAGAAAATTATGCGGATAAGCATTTTCATGGAAGAGTAGTAATTGATGCAACGCAAAAGACAACGGTTTATGATTATTCTTATATAGGGGAATATCAATTATTTACTGCTCCATATACTGGGTCTTATCAAATAGAGACATGGGGTGCAAGTGGTGGTAAAGGACACGCAAATGGAGTTGAAACTACGAGATATGGTAAAGGTGGTTTCTCATCGGGGAAAATAAACTTAACTGCTGGTGATAAACTATATGTTTATGTAGGTGGACAAGGTGGAACTGCTACTGATTTAGCGTGTATTGAAGCAGTGTTGGGTGCCAATACCGACACAGGAGGCTTAGCTGGCTGGAATGGTGGTGGCAGAGGTGGTAATGACGGATGTACACCAACAAATGCGGCCGATGATGCTGGCGGTGGTGGCGGAGGTGCTACGGATATTAGATATTTTGGTGCTACAACACCAACAACCGCTCAATTAGCGTGGAATAGTTCATTGGGCTTAAATTCAAGAATTATGGTAGCTGGTGGTGGTGGTGGTTCATCATGGGATAGTGCGACATATAATGCTGGTAGCGGTGGTGGATTAATTGGAGAAAGCGCAGCAATGTATGGTTCAGAAACCGATGCCAATGTTGGTGCTGGAGGAACACAATTGACAGGTCATGCTTTCGGTCAGGGTGCTAATGGTATATTTACTACATCGAGTAATGTTGGTGACGGCGGAGGCGGAGGCGGATATTATGGTGCCATCGGGCACACTACAACTAGTGCATATGGAACTGCTGGTGGTGGTGGTTCATCATATGTTAGTGGTCATACCGGTTCGATTGCAATTGATATAACTACAGATGATGATAACGAGCCAAGAACTCCTCGCACGGGTACTGGTGGTGCAACTTGTACTAGTGAGACTACTGATAATTTATGTAGTGTACATTATAGTGAAAAAGTCTTTACAGATACACTTATGATTGATGGTAATGGATATTTGTGGACAAATACTCGTCAGTCATTAATGATAATGCCTAATCCGGCAGGTGGTTTTTATGCTTCTGGTGCTGGTAGAATTGGTAATGGATACGCTCGAATAACATATTTAGGATTATAAAAAAATATATTTGCATTTTAGCCTTAGATGATATACAATTTATTTAGAAGCAGTGTGCTTTAAAGGAGGAACAAAGATGAAGATTACATCAGTTAATGTACGTAAAATTGAAAAAGATGGTTCTCGTATGAAAGGAATTGCATCAGTTCTTATTGATGATTGCTTTGCAGTTCATGATATTAGAATTATAGAAGGAGATAATGGTTTATTTATCGCTATGCCTAGCAGAAAAACTGCAACAGGTGGATATCGTGATATAGCACATCCAATTAATCCTGAAACACGTACAACATTTGAAGAGGCTATTTTAGAAGCATATAAGACTGCTGAATAATTTAGTTTTATAAAGTAATAGTAATATTACTTTTTTTTATGCATATTCTTTGCTAGGAGGAATTATGGATAAAAATGAAACAATGACTTTTAATGATAATCATGAGATAAGCATTAAAGGTAGAAAAAGTATTTATTTAACGGGTGTTAATAAAATAGAAAGTTTTGACAATGAAGAATTTTTAATGGAAACTAGTATGGGTTTTTTAGTATTAAAAGGTGAAGAATTAGAAATAATAAAACTGGACACAAAAGATGGAATTGTTTCAATTAAGGGTATTTTAACTAGCATGGCCTATGTTGATCAAATAAAAAAACATAATAAAGATGGAAGTTTATTTAATAAATTATTTAGATGAATTTAAGTGTTCAGATATATAGTATTTTGTTCTGTATTGGATATGGATTGCTTTTTTATTTATCAACAACCTTGTTGAAAAAGTATTTATTCGTTGGTAGATTGTGGAATAGACTTTTTTATAATAGTATTTTCTTTTTCTTTGCTATTTTCTTTTTCTTTATTATTAATTATTTTATTAATCAAGGTCGGGTTCACTTGTACTTCTTGTTGTTTTTTTTGTTGGGATGCTTACTTGGTAAAGTAATAATGAAAACTAATTATGATCAATAAGTTATGATAATTTATCAAAAACAAATTACATGTTTGAGTGTAAAGTTTTGACTCTTTTATTGACTTTAATTCTTGCTTTTTATATACTTATAATAAGAAAGTGGGTGTATATGATGTCTAGGAATAAATGTAAAAAAGTAAATCGTATTTTGTTATTTGGGACTTTATGTTTAGTACTAGATGGATTTATCTTATACAACTACAGTAATACTTGGGGGCAGATTGCAATTAAGCAAACTGAAAAAGATAATTATTATGTTGAGCTAGAAGAATTAAAAAAAGAGAATAAAGAATTGCAATCAACTTCTTTGAAATTGCAAGATCCTGAATATATGGCAAAATTTGCTAGAGAGAAAAGATTATATAGTGGCAAGAATGAATATATAATTAAAATTAAATAAGGTGTTTAACCTTGTTTTTTTATGATATAATTCTTTTAGTGGGTAGGTGATATTATGCAACAATCTTATGATTTTTTGACTAAAGATGTACTAAAATATGGTGATACTGTTGTGATTGGATGTTCTGGAGGACCTGATTCAATGGCATTACTACATTTGTTGCTAAAAATAAAAAAAGAAATGGATATTACGATTGTTTGTGCACATGTTAATCATAATGTACGTAAAGAAAGTAAGGATGAATATGTTTTTTTAGAAAAGTATTCTCATAATCATGGTGTTGTTTTTGAAGGAATGGAGATCAAAAACTATGGCGATGATAATTTTCATAATGAGGCTAGAACAATTAGGTATGCTTTCTTTAATGATGTTATTAAGAAATACAATGCAGGTTATTTGATGACTGCTCATCATGGGGACGATTTAATGGAAACGATACTAATGCGCATTGTTAGAGGATCTACATTAAAGGGATATAGTGGTTTTGGTAAAGTTGTTAAGATGAAAAATTATACAATTGTTAGACCTTTAATCAATATGACAAAAGAAGAAATTGAGCAATATGATAAAAAAGAAAAGATACCCTTTGTAACAGATTTATCAAATACAAAAGACAAATACACTAGAAATAGATATCGTAAATATGTATTACCTTTTTTAAAAAATGAAGATCCATTGGTTCATGAAAAGTTTTTAAAATTTAGTAATATATTATTAGAATATAATGATTATATTGATAAAGAAATGGGTAAGATAATTAATAATGTGTACAAACAGAAAACATTAAATATTGAAGAGTTTTTAAAATTAGATAAAATAATTCAAAATAAAATTTTATATTTAATGCTAGAAGATGTTTATCAAGATGATTTGTTTTTAATTACTGATGAACATGCTGGTTTATTGATGAAACTAGTTACATCTAAAAAGGCTAATAGTTATATATATTTACCTAATAATATTAAAATAATTAAAAGTTATGATTTTATTAGTGTAATGCGTGAAACCGAAGAATCAATCAATTATGATATTGAAATAGATGAGTATGTTGCGTTACCTAATGGTGGAGTGATTGAAGAAATTAGTGAAAGTAAAGTTAATGATAATTTTATTTGTCGTTTAAATTGTAGTGATGTATCATTTCCATTACATGTTAGAACTCGTAAGAATGGTGATAAAATGATTGTTAAGGGAATGATTGGTCATAAAAAATTAAATGATATATTCATTGATTCAAAGATACCAATTCAAAAAAGAGATATGTGGCCGATTGTGGTTGATTCTAATGAAACTATTGTTTGGCTGCCAGGCTTAAAAAAATCCAAATTTGATATAGATAAAAATAAAAAGTGTGATATAATATTAAAATATCATTTCTAAAGGAGAGATTTACGTGAAAAATAATAAAGATATTAAAAAGAAAGTTGCACCTTATATATTTTTAGGATTATTTTTGTTAGGTATTTATTTGGTAATGAATTTAGCTAACAAAGATGTTAAGAATTTTACATATGATGAGTTTATTGGTCATTTAGATTTAAATGAGGTAACTGATATAGCGATTACTCCAAAAGATGGAGCTAAAGTTTATGAAATAACTGGTAAATTGAAAGATTATAAAGAGAATCAGTCGTTTTTTGTAAGAGTACCAATGTCTGAAGGAGTATTAACTGAAATATTATCTTACAAAAATGGGACAGATATTAATATTGAAACTAATCGTGATCCTTCTTCATCTTCTATTTTATATATTTTAGTTAACATAGTTCCATTTTTATTATTAGCAGGATTAGCAATTATATTTTTAAATAAACAAATGGGTGGAGCAGGAAAGTCATTTGATTTTGGTAAAAGCAAAGCTCGTTTAAGCACCGATAATAATAAAACAACATTTAAAGATGTTGCGGGATTACAAGAGGAAAAAGAGGAAGTAAAAGAATTAATTGATTTCCTAAAGAATCCTAAAAAGTTTCAAAAACTTGGAGCTAGAATTCCTAAGGGAGTATTATTAGTAGGTCCTCCAGGAACAGGTAAAACTTTACTAGCTAAGGCAGTTGCTGGTGAGGCTAATGTACCATTTTATTACATTAGTGGATCTGATTTTGTAGAATTATTTGTGGGTGTTGGAGCGTCTCGTGTTAGAGATATGTTTGCGCAAGCTAAGCGCACTGCACCATGTTTAATATTTATCGATGAAATTGATGCTGTAGGTCGTCAAAGAGGAACTGGTTTAGGTGGAGGTCATGACGAAAGAGAGCAAACATTAAATCAATTATTAACAGAAATGGATGGTTTTGGTTCAAACGAAGGAATTATTATTATTGCTGCTACCAATAGACCGGATGTTTTAGATCCAGCATTATTAAGACCTGGAAGATTTGATCGCCAAGTTACAGTAAGTTTACCTGATGTTAAGGGTAGAGAAGCTATATTAGGAGTTCATGCAGTTAACAAAATATTATCTCCTAATATAAATTTACATAATCTTGCAAAACGAACTGTAGGATTTAGTGGTGCTGATTTAGAAAACTTACTTAATGAAGCTGCATTATTAGCCGCAAGACGTAATAAACAAATGATTACAATGAGTGAATTGGATGAAGCACATGATCGTGTCTTAATGGGCCCTGCTAAAGTATCAAAACAAATAAGTTTGAAAGATAAAAAAATTACAGCTTATCACGAAGCTGGACATGTAATAGTTGGATTAAAATTAGAGAATTCAAATGTAGTTCAAAAAGTTACAATTATTCCTCGTGGTATGGCTGGTGGTTATACTAATATTCAAAGTGAAGAAGAAAAAGAACATGTAACAAGAACTGAACTAACAGAAACTATTTCTACTTTATTAGCAGGTCGAGTTACTGAAAAATTAGTATTTGATGAAATTACAACAGGAGCTACTAACGATATAGAACGAGCTACTAAAATTGCTCGAGCTATGGTCACAGAATATGGTATGAGTGATTTAGGACCGGTTCAATTAGAACAAAGTGAATCTAGTATTTTCTTAGGAAGAGATTATAACAAGGCTCGTAACTTCTCTGATAATGTGGCATTTGAAATAGATGTGGAAATTAGAAAAATTATCGATAATTGTTATAGTAAAGCTGAAGATATCATTGTTAAAAATAGAGAATTGGTTGATTTGATAGCCAATAATCTTGTTAAGTATGAGACTCTAACTAAAGAACAGATTGATTACTTATTAGAAAATGGTGAAATGCCAAAAGATGATACTTTAGATGATATGTCTCTTACTAAATTAAAAGAGTTAGCGAAACAACAAGGGATAAAAGGGTATAGTTCAATGACTAAAGAGGAACTGATTGATAAAATAAAATAGAGTTATACTCTATTTTTTATTTATTGAAAAAATGTGTTATATGTGATATATCTATAATAAGGAGTTGGCTATATGAAAGATAATCAAGAAAAAAATAGAATTGATGAATTACAAAACCAATTAGAAGAATTAGAAGATAAAGTGGCATATGTAAAAGATGATGTTGCTGATTTAACTGCGGAAGAAGCAAGAGAGGACAAGGAAGAAGCTGCTAAAGCTGAGCTTGAGAAAAAGAAAAATGAGAAAAAAAGAAAGATAAAGCAGATTGTTTTAATTTCTTTAGGAATATTGGCTTTGATTATTATTGGGTTCTTGTTATATTATTTTGTATTGAAAGATAAAGGATGTTTTAAGTACAATGCCGAGGGTGTGATTAGTTCATATACTTGTAATGCCAAAGAAGTAATTATTCCATCTAAAATAGAAAACATTAAAATTACGAAGATAGATAAAAATGTTTTTAAAGATAAAGGAATTACTAAGTTAATTTTAAATGATGATATTGTAGAAATTGGGGACTATGCTTTTGCCAATAATTTTCTGAAAGAAATAGTCTTTCCTAAATCTATTACGAAAATAGGTGAAGGTGCTTTTGCTAATAATCAAATTGAAGAAGTGGTTATTCCAGAAGCTTTAACTGAGATAGCAAATGAAACTTTTTCAAATAATAAAATTAGTAAAGTTATTTTTAATGAAAGTATACTAAATATCGGAAATAAAGCTTTTTTGGATAACAAATTAAATACTATTGAATTGCCTGTTTCACTTGTTTCAATTGGTAGTGAAGCATTTAAAAACAATGATTTGACAGTAGTTAATATACCAAAATATATAACTAAGATAGGTAGTAAAGCATTTTTGAAAGATAAACAATCTAATTCAAAATTGGCAGAAGTTTATAATTTAACAAGCAATACTTTTAATTGGGGTTTTATTATAAATGGTAAAAGTGGCTATGAGCAAGCAAGGGGAACTGTTGAAAATGCAGAAGGTGATGTTTCGGTAGTAGCATATACTAAAGCTGAATGTTTTGATTTTTCAAAAGGGATAATTAATGGTTATAGTTGTAATGATAAAGTTGTTGTTATTCCACCAACTATTTCGAATGTGGCAGTTACTGCAATTAGTAAAAAAGCATTTGAAGGTGAGAGAATAACCTCAATTATTATTCCGGAAGGAGTTAAACAAATTGGGGATGAAGCATTTAATTATTGTACAAAACTAACATCAGTGTCATTGCCAGAAACATTAACTAAAATAGGTAAATATGCTTTTGAAAGCAGCGCACTTACGACTGTAGTGTTGCCTTCAAGTTTAGTAGAAATAAATGATGGTGCTTTTTCTGATAATGCATTGACTACTATTACAATTCCAAATAAAGTTACAACAATTGGAGAGTATGCTTTTGCATATAATGACTTAAAACAAGTTGTTATCCCTAATAGTGTTACAAAAATAGGTGATTGGGCCTTTTCTGACAATAAAATAGATACTTTAACATTGTCGAATAAATTAACTGTTTTAGGACGAGGAGCTTTTAATTTCAATGATTTAACTACAGTTACAATTCCGGGAACAATTAAGACAGTGTATGATTCGTTTTATGAAAATCCACTGAAGACATTGGTGATTTCTAATGGTGTTACAACAATAGAAGATGCAGCATTTGAAAGTTTAGAATTAACCTCATTAACATTGCCTAATAGTGTTACAAAAATAGGCGAAGGAGCTTTTGCAAATAATAAATTAACGTCATTAGTATTACCTAATAAATTAGTGGTTTTGGAATCGAGAGCGTTTGTCAATAATTCAATAAAGCAAGTAACAATTCCTTCTAGCTTAAAGGTAATTAGTTCTTCGGCATTTAATAATAACCGAATTACGACATTAGTAATTCCTAATGGAGTAACTAAAATTGATAAAGCAGCTTTCATTGGTAACCGAATTACGACATTAACGATAGCAGGAAGTGTAAAAACAATAGAAGAAGATGCTTTCTTAGAAAATATGAGTTTATCATCGATAACCTTTAATGAGGGATTAGAAACGATTGGCGCTAATGCATTTAATGGTAATGTAGTTAGGACATTAGTTTTACCACAAAGTTTAAAATCGATTGGTAATAGGGCATTTGAAGGGGCACTTATTACAACCATTACGATTCCTGCTAATGTTACTAATATTGGTAGTGGTGCTTTAGGTTCTAATGGTACAATTACTTCAATTGTGAATAAAACGGGTGGTTCATTTGATTGGTATAAAATACTAACTGGTCAATCTAATGATTTATATCCTGCAGCGGTTACTGGTACTGTATTAATTAATGGAACTCAAACAGTTACAATAACAAACTAGGAATCAATGATTCCTTTTTTTTTTTTGACTTTTTTATAATTTTATGATAAAATCATGTTATATTTTATGAGGGGAGTTTGGGCATGAAAGAAAAAGTATGCATTGTTGTTGATTCACCGCAAAATAATTTAGGCGATAATAATAGTGATTTAGCAAGCTTATTATTTAAGATTTTTAAAGTATGGGGTTTGTTAGATTTAGATGAGTCAAATGAATATGAGTTAACAGGAATACTTTTAGCGACTGATTTAACGGCGTGGACAAGCGATGAAATAAGAGCAACAAAAAATTGCATTTTGATTCGTCATCCACAGAATAATGGACTTATTTCACCAGAATCAAATTCGTTCATTAAAACAGCGCAAAGAATGGGAAAAAGATTTTATGTGATTGGAAATGTTAATCCTGAAATCGATTTATTTCCTAAAAATGAAGCTGACGAAGTAGAATCTAATAATACTGGCTTAAGACGAGTATTTATCAAATAAAGAGAATTATCTCTTTTTTTGTGATAAAATGAAGGTGTGATGATTATGAAAATTGGAAATGTAGTAATAAATGGCAAAATAGTTTTAGCACCTATGGCAGGTATATCTGATAGTGCGTTTAGAAGGATTGCAAAAGAGATGAAATGTGCACTAGTATATGCTGAGATGGTTAGTGATAAAGCGATTGTTTATGGTAATAAAAAAACTTGTGATATGTTGTATATGTTAGATTGTGAACGGCCAATTGCCCAACAAATATTTGGTAGTGATAAAGATTCTTTTGTAAAAGCGGCTAAATATATTGAAGAAGTTATGCATCCTGACATTATAGATATTAATATGGGATGTCCTGTACCTAAAGTTGCTTTGCGTTCTCAGGCAGGATCTGCTTTGTTAAAAGACTTGGATAAAATAAAAGAAATAGTAAAAGCGGTTGTTAATAGTGTTAGTTGTCCGGTAACCGTTAAAATAAGAAGTGGTTGGGATGAACAACACATCAATGCTGTAGAGGTGGCAATGGTTTGTGAGGAAGCAGGGGCTAGTGCGATAACAATACATCCTCGAACAAGAGCTCAAGGTTATAGTGGCAAAGCTGATTGGAGTGTAATTAAACAGATAAAAGATAATGTAAATATTCCAGTCATTGGTAATGGAGATATTAAAACAATATATGATGCTAAAAAAATGATTGACGAGACGGGGTGCGATTTAGTCATGATTGGTAGAGGATTATTAGGTAATCCGTGGTTAATTAAACAATGTGATAGTTATTTAGAAAAAGGTATTATCATGGATGATCCCACTGCTAGTGATAGGATAGATATGGCTCTTAGACATATGGACTATTTATTAGAATTTAAGAGTGAGAAACAAGTTGTGTTAGAAATTAGAACTCATATTACATGGTATTTAAAAGGTATTCCAGGCTCTAATGATATTAAAAATCAAATATTTAAAACAAAAGATATTAGTGTAATAAGAGATATACTTAAAAAATATAAAACTATGATATAATTATAATAGGTGATTTAATATGGAATTTAAAAAAGTAAAAATAGGTGATCAAGAAGTGGACTTTGCAACAAATATTCTTGAAGAAGAATTAGAAACTAATGAAAGTATAGATGAATTGGAAGATACTATGGATTTTTCTAATCATGTGATTGTTGAGGAGAAGAATAATGACTAGATATGAAAGAGAAGATGCCTTTATAAAGAAAATGGCATTAATTGCCCAATATAATCCAGATTTAATTATGAATGCTTTTGATGTCTATGCCAATCTTACTAGAATTGATATAAATGATAAAGAAGTTAAAGCTAATGAGAAGTTTTTTAATTCCTGGATTGAATATTTCAACAATGTTCCGGATATTGATGTTTTTGTAAATCAGAGCTTTTCATATTTTTGTCAGTTTGTTAATAATCCGGAGAGAACATATAATTGTAATATAAAAATGTATATACCATTAGATAAAGAACATATTGAAAGGGGAGCAATTTCAATATTTAGTTTTATGGCACAACAAGGAATAACTCATCAATCAAAGATAGGTAAAGATATTAGAAACGATGACATTGTAATAAGAGTAGAGAGACTAGAGGATGCTTTTAAAATACAATCGTATGTTGACTCTAATAAATATATTCAAGAAGGTAAAATACCACTAAGTCCTTTTTCAATTAGCAATGGTGCTGTTGCATATGCAATGGATGATAGTATTTCTTATAATATTGAAGTAGCTACTAATATTTGGGGTTATTTAAATGCTTTAAAAAAAGATAATCGATTAAATGATGCATCAATTGAAGGATTTAGAAATTATGTATCTGATGTAATTTCAGCTGTTTCTATAACAGGTGATGGATTAAGAGAGTATATGAAATCTAGAGATATATTTGGTGATTTTGATGATGTTACAGATAAATTGGTTAATCATGTGGAAGTTATGAAACTAATATATAAGGCGTCTAGCGCTGAAGCGTCGTTACATGAACTTATGAATCATCGGGTAGAAGTATTGTCTACTGAAAAAAGGGAACAAGATAGGAAACAAATTCAGCAAGTTTTGTTAAAAGTATCTGGAACAAAGGTAGATAAGTCGGGTGATAAGAGTGAAATATTGGGGCAAGCTACTATTGAAACATATAAAAAGTATGGTGAAAATTGGATAAAAACTGCCCTTGGAGAATATATTAAAAAGGGTGAAACAAGAGGATTTACTAGAGAGAAAGACTCACGCATGAAAGTTTCAGTTTACTTAACTCCAACTGATGCTGAAGTAATGGCAATAAATCCTGAAACAAATCTATTGGATATTGATGGATATGTAGATTCTGTTGTTAAAAAATACAAAGAAGAACTTGCAGCAAAAAATCAAATATTAGCATCAGCTGTTCATGAAATACATAATATGTATGGATTTGATTCTGCAGTTAAATCAGTAATTAGTTATATCGAAAATAAAGGTGTTCAAGGCTTTGCGGAAACAGATCAAGCTAAGAACTTAGTGATATCAAATTTAACACCAGAAGATGTAAGAGAATTAGTAACTAATCCCAAGACAAAACAGGAAGAAGTTATGACATATGTTAATAATGTGATATCCAAACCTGAAGTGGAAGAAAACTATTCAAGATAAAAAGTGTTGCCAAAATGAATGTTTTGTGCTAAAATTCAATACATAAAAAGCAAAGAAGAGACGAGTAAGGTATTACTTGCTAGTAGAGAGTTATTGATTGGTGAAAAATAACAGTAAAGGATATCTGAATAAAGACTTGGAGCTAAATGTTGTATATAAAATATTTCGGGCAGTTCCGTTAAAAACGAGAGATATATATGTTTAATATATAATTAAGGTGGTACCACGAATAATTCGTCCTTTGGATGGGTTATTTTTTTTATAGTAAAAAGGAGAGATAAAATGAGAAATTTTACAGAACAAGAATTAGTAAGAAGAGAAAAAGCGTCAGCATTACGAGAAATGGGCATTGATCCTTTTGGACATCGTTTTGATGTAGATTCAGACAGTAAAACTATATTGGAAGAATATGGTGAAATGTCGGCTGAAGAATTACAAGAAAAAGATGTACATGTTGTGATTGCTGGAAGAATTATGACTAAACGAGGCAAAGGAAAAGCTGGATTTATTAATATTCAAGATAAGTTTGGGCAAATTCAAATTTATGTAAAAATTGATAATATTGGTGAAGAAGCATATGATATTTTTGAAAAATCTGATTTAGGAGATATTGTTGGTATAAAAGGTACTATTATGCGCACCCATATGGGAGAATTAAGTGTTAGGGCATTGGAATACATTCACTTAGTTAAAGCATTAAGACCATTACCTGATAAATTTCATGGACTAGTTGATACAGAAGAACGCTTTAGAAGAAGATATGTTGATTTAATTATGAATGAAGATGCAAGAAGAGTAGCATTTACAAGACCTAGGATTATTAGATATATTCAAAAGTTTTTAGATGATTTAGGTTATGTTGAAGTTGAAACACCGGTACTTGGTACAATACTTGGTGGAGCTAATGCAAGACCTTTTGTAACACATCATAATGCTTTAGATATTGATATGTATTTAAGAATTGCGACTGAACTACCACTAAAAAGATTATTAGTTGGTGGAATGGATGCTGTTTATGAAATAGGTAGATTATTTAGGAATGAGGGAATGGATAAAAATCATAATCCTGAATTTACAACAATCGAATTGTATAAAGCTTATAGTGATTTAGAGGGTATGATGGAAGTTGCTGAAAACTTATTTAGTGGTTTAGCAATGGAAATATTAGGTAAATATGACTTTGATTGGCGTGGTCACCATATTTCTTTGGAAAAGGGATATAAAAGGGTTCATATGGTAGATGCCATAAAGGAACAGACAGGGATTGATTTCTTTAAAGTAACTAGTACAGAAGAAGCTAAAAAGTTAGCTGAAGAGCATCATGTTGAAATTGAAGAACACTATGAATATGGACACATAGTAAATGCCTTTTTTGAAAAATATGTTGAAGAAACATTAATTCAACCAACTTTTGTATATGGTCACCCAATTGAAATAAGCCCATTAGCTAAGAAAAATGATAAAGATCCAAGATTTACTGAAAGATTTGAATTATTTATTGTAGGAAGTGAATATGGTAACGCATTTACTGAATTAAATGATCCAATAGATCAATATGAAAGATTTGAATCACAAATTAAAGAAAAAGAACTTGGTAACGATGAAGCTAATGAAATGGATTTAGATTATGTTGAGGCGTTAGAATATGGAATGCCACCAGCTGGCGGAATGGGAATAGGAATTGATCGATTAATTATGATGCTAACGAATAGTGAAACAATTAGAGAAGTAATTCTATTTCCAACAATGAAATTAAAATAATTAATGATATTGATTCTTTTTCGAAAAATAGTTACTCAGAATAAATAAAAAAGTAGGTTTTCACCTATTTTTTTCATTTTTTATTACATTTTACTTTATTTTACATTAAAATGGTGTCATAATTATCTTAGAGGAGGTTTTTTAATGAAAAAAAATAGTTTATTTAAGGTGCTTGGCATCACTTTTCTAGTTGCAGTTTTGTTAACTTGGATATTACCTACTGCTGAATATGCTAGTACATTAACAGTTGGCGATAGAGTTCCTATGGGTTTATTTGATATTTTTACATATCCGTTATATTCACTAGGTTATTTTGCTGGGATAGTATTATTCTTATTAGCTGTTGGTGGATTATATGGTGTGTTAGAGAAAACAACTGTTTATCCAAAGTTTTTAGATAAGATTGCAACTAAATTAAAAGGAAAGGAACATTGGCTTTTAATTGTTTCTGCAGTTTTATTTGCTTTACTTGCATCATTAACAGGATTAAATTTTGGGTTATTTATGGTATTCCCATTTGTTATCGCTGTTGTAGTTGCTTTAGGGTATGATAAACTTACAGCTTTATCAGTGACTTTAGGGGCAACTATAGTTGGTATGTTTGGTGCGACATTCTCACCATCTCTTTTAAAGTTTGTTAATACTAACTTAGGGGTTGCTTATACTGATGAAATTATTGCTAAAATTGTTTTATTCGTATTGGGGCTTGCTTTATTATTAGCATTTGTACTAATGTATGCTAGAAAACAAGTAGCAAAAGCGGAAAAAACAAAGAAAATTAAAGCTGAAAAGAAAAAAGAAAAAGTAAAGGTAAAAAAAGAAAAACCATATATATGGCCGTTAGTTTTGATATTAAGTATTTTGTTAATACTTGTTATTGCAGGAGCAATAGATTTCAATACAGGTGAATGGTTTACTAATTTACACACAAAGATTATGGCAGTTAACATTAAAGAATGGCCAATATTTGCAAGAATACTTGGTGGCATTCCTGCTGTTGGATCATGGTTAGTTGATACATATGGTAATCCAAATTATTCAACTTACACCGTATTTATAGTTATGGCTAGTATTATAATAGCTCTTATTAATAGAGTTAAATTTGATGATTTACTAGAAAATTTCTGTGATGGTGCTAAAAAAATGGTTGTTCCATCTGCCTTATGTATGTTGGCATATACAATAGTAATAATTACAGTATATAATCCAGTTTTCTTAAATATTACTGATTTTGTGGCAAGTATTACTGGTAAGTTTAATGTTGCAACTAGTGGATTAGCAATGTTAATTGGTAGCATATTTAATCCTGATATGTATTATTATGGTTATAGTCAATTAATATATTATGCTGATTTAATTGATGATAGTTCACTATATCCATTACTTTCAATGATGTTTACAAGCTTACATAGCTTAATGTCATTAATAATGCCAACTGGAATACTTCTACTAGCATCATTAAGTTATACTGATGTTTCATGGACTAAATGGATGAAATTCATTTGGAAAGTGTTCTTAGGCTTATTAGTAATTTCATTTATAACATTTACAATTGTATTGTTAGTGTAATAAAAAGAGCAAAATATTTGCTCTTTTTTGTTGCAATAATTTTTGTTAAAAAACTTCATATCTACATAAACTATTTATAAGGAGATGAAGATATGTTTTCAAAGTTTAGTGAAGAAGCAAAAAAAATATTAATTGAAGCAAAGAAAGAAATGCAGGAACTAAAACATCCTTATGTTGGTAGCGAGCATGTGATGTTAGCTTTATTAAAAGATAAAGATAACGAATATATTAATAAATTAAAGAAGTATAAATTAAATTACAAGAGTTTTAAAGATGAGTTAATTAAGATAGTTGGAATTGGCAAAGAGGCGAGTTCTTTATTTTTGTATACACCTTTGTTGAAGAATGTGATTGCGAATGCAGTTTGTGACAGTGAAGATAAAGGTAAAGATATGGTTGATACCACTGATCTGTTGTTTGCAATATTCGATGAAGGTGATGGAGTTGCAATAAGAATCATTGCAGGGATGGGGATTAATATTGAAGACATATATAATGATTTGATAAATGATTTTGTTAAACCTAATAAAAAAGGTAAATTATATATTGATGGGTTTGGTATAGATTTGAATAAGAAGGTTCTGGATAATGAAATTGATCCAGTTGTAGGTAGAGAAAAAGAAATATTGCGCTTAATGGAGGTATTAGGACGCAGAACGAAGAATAATCCATTATTATTGGGTGATGCTGGAGTTGGAAAAACGGCAATTGTTGAAGAATTGGCGCGACGAATAGTGGAAAATAGAGTTGGTAATGGCTTAAAAGGCAAGAGAATTGTTTCGGTTTCAATGGCTGGATTAGTTGCAGGGACTAAATATCGTGGTGAATTCGAAGAACGAATTGGTAAAATAATTAGTGAATTAGAAAACAATAGCAATATTATTCTATTTATAGATGAGATTCATACTTTAGTTGGAGCTGGTGGAGCAGAGGGGGCAATTGATGCTTCAAATATTTTAAAACCGGCATTAGCTCGCGGAAAAATTAAAATTATTGGAGCTACTACGGTTGATGAATATAAAAAATACATTGCGGATGATAAGGCGTTAGATAGAAGATTTCAAATTGTTGATATTGAAGAGCCTAGTCTTGAAGAAACAGAAAGCATTTTGTTAAAGCTAAAACCGATTTATGAAAGTTATCACCATGTTAGTATTAATAAACAGATAATTAAAGATATATTAACTTTATCAGATAAATATTTATATGATCGTAGGCGCCCAGATAAAGTAATTGATGTTTTAGATGAGGTATGCTCTAAAGTATCTATTTCACGAATTAGTGAAGAAAATGACTTAGAAAGATTAAATAGGGATTATTTATTGATAAAAAATTTAAAAAACAATGCTGTTATTAATAACGATTTTAAAGGAGCTGCAGTTTATAAAAAGCAGGAATTAGAAATTGAAGATAAGATAAATAAGTTAGAATTAGAACAATATAAAAAGCAAAATGTTAAAATAGTTAGTAAAGAAGATGTATTAAGTGTAATTGAGTCAAAATCTAAAATACCAATATTTGATGGTAATTATGTAGAATCTATTAATAATATGAAAAAAAGTTTGAAAAAAAGTATTATTGGTCAAGATGAAACGATTAATAAACTGTGTGAGATTACTAAAATAATTAGAATGGGTATTCATAAAAACGGAAAGCCAATGTCAATATTATTGACAGGATCAACCGGAGTTGGTAAAACTTATTTAGCAAAAAAATATACAGAATTGTTACTTAATAAAGATAATTTAATTAGATTAGATATGAGTGAATACAAAGAAGCACATAGTATTAGTAAAATAATTGGTTCACCACCGGGATATGTTGGTTATCAGGAAAACAAGAATATTTTAGAAGAGGTGAAAGATAAACCATATGCAGTTATTTTGCTTGATGAAATTGATAAGGCTCACAATGATATTTTACAATTGTTTCTACAAATACTAGATGAGGGTAAAATAAAAAATTCTAAAGGTGAAATTGTTAGATTTGATCATAATACTATTATTATGACAGCGAATATAACTGGTAATAAATCAGTAGGTTTTGCTCATGATAAAACTTTGATGTTCGAAGATGATTTAAAAGAAAAAATAGGCTTAGAAATAATTAATCGTATCAATGTTATTCAACATATGAATGATTTAGGTGAAAGTGATATTAAAAAGATTGTTGAAAATAAGATTAAACAAATTATTAGCAAATATCATAACATTAAAATTAATATAGCAAATTCTATTGTTGATGAAATAGTTTTATCAACTAAATATAATAAATTTGGAGCTAGACAAGTTGATAATCTGGTGGCAAATTATATAGAGAGTAAAATTGTTGATGCACTTTTATTAGGAAATAATTATGTTGATATTGATATCTTAAAAGTATAACACATTATTTTGTGTTAATTTTTTCGTGATTAATAATTGCATTAAACTCTTTAAAATGGTATGATAATATCAAGATAATAGGTTTGGAGAATAGTTTATGGCTAAGATGAAACAAACATTAATGAAACAAGTAAAAACTATTTATATATACTATGTTGTGGTGATGGGATTAGTAATGTTGCTAGTCAATTTTTCATATGCAATATTTCAGGTTACTACTATGAGAAATGGTGCCTTATCTTTGATTACACTAAGTAATTATGTAACAATTACCAGCAATATATCTGCTTTAACGACTACTGGGATAACAGTGCCGGCAAATAATACGGTTGTTGCTAAAGTAACTTTAGAAAATATTAGTAGCTTTGATTTAGCGTATCGTACTTTGTATGCTGGAAATGCAAATATAAGTGTGGCAGCGATGACAAATGGCTCAGATACACTGACTGGAACATTAACAAAATACATTGGAAATGACGCTGATAAAGAATTAGTGTTAGTTATAAAAAACAATGGTTCAAGTAATACAACTGTAAGAATATTGAATGAATTTGTGCAAAATGGTTCAAATTTCTCATCAATTCCAGATGGATTATATGCAATAACTAGTACAACTGCAAATGCTGAATATACATATACAGGTAGTTATCAGGAAATAACAATACCTAAGTCGGGATGGTATGAAATAGAAGCTTGGGGCGCCCAGGGTGGAGGAAATACGACAGGAGGAAAGGGCGGCTACACAGAAGGTAAGGTAGAATTACAGCAGGGGGAAAAATTATATATATATGTAGGTAATCAACCGGCAAGAACAGAAAATGCATATAATGGTGGTGGTGAGGCTAATAACACTTATTATCCTACAGATGATGGTGGAGGAGCCACAGATATAAGATATTTCGGTGATACTAACCCTGACAGTGCAGATTTAACAGATGAATTATCCACTTTAGGGCTTAATTCAAGAATAATGGTTGCTGCAGGTGGCGGTGGTTTTGAAGCTGCTTCTGGTGGAGCACAAGGTGGCCATGGTGGAGGATTAACTGGTTCAAATGGTAGCTATACCGGTACTATTGGTTCTTATAAACCACCTACTGGTGGAACACAAATTAAAGGTGGAAATAAAGATACTAATACAAATTTTGTATCAGAAGATGGAGAATTTGGAAAAGGTGGAAATGGTGAACCAGAATATGGTGGCG
>CAZNQV010000003.1:0-39533 GCA_964575655.1 uncultured Muribaculaceae bacterium
AATTATTTTTTAGACGAACTTACTTTTGAAAATGCAATTGAAAATGCAGTTAGAAGTAATTATTTTCCTAAGAACGCAACAAAAAGTTCAATTGTAGCCCATGAATTTGGACATTATTTATCATTTGTTGCCTTGAATAAAAGTTATGATGTTAATGAAAGATTTCTAATTAAAAAAATGAATTATTCTGGTTATTATAAAGTTATAAGTGATTATGCAGCTGGTGTGTTAGCACAAAAGATAATTACTACTGCATATAATAATTATTCTGATAAGAATCCAGAGGCATTTTCATCAGAATTTGATTTTAGAGCATCCATATCTGAATACGCGGTTGTTGTTAATAGTCAAGGTGAATACATTTATGATGAGACTATTGCCGAAGCATTTCATGATTATTATGTAAATGGTAAAGAGGCTGCACCGGCAAGCTTAGAAATTGTAAAAGTATTAAAAAGTTATTTAAAATGAAAGGATAATTTATGAAATTATTGAAGAATAATAAAATTATTTTATATTCTTTAATCATAGTAATTGCTATTACTGTGAATTTTTGGTTGTCTTTTGATACTGATCAAAAGATGAATGAAGAGCGTTTTGTTTTAAACACTTTTGATTTAAAAAATAGAATTAATAATGATGAAAATGATATCCAAGATGTAAATCAAGCAGGATTGAATTCTATTATTTTGCGCCCTCAATATTATTATGGTAAATTTGTTCAAGAAACAGTTAAAATGAATATATCGGATGAATTATACGATAATTATCGTGGTATAGGTGATGTTGAACATACGGTATCTTTAAAACCGGTTAAAGTAGCGGCATATAATGGAATTATTAGTTTTAGATATATTAATGATGTACATAGTACAATTGATACCATGGACATGGCGTTAGATTTTAGATTAGAATTAGAACGAGTAGGATATGACTTAACTATTAATAGTAATCATAAAAAGGTTTATGAAGGCAATCAATATAAAGTAGTTATTTTAACTGAGTTTAACTATTTAATTATAGTTATTATTGAGAAGTAGGTGTATTATGGATAATATTAGTCGTAGTATTCAAATTAAAGTATTAATTATTATTATTTTGGTTTTGTTATCATCACTTCTTATTCTATTTCTTGTTGCTGATCCTGGTGTGAGAACTTTTGAAAACGATAATTTTAAAATAGTATATGAAACTAATTGGAAAGTTAAAGAAAATGAAGATAATAAAGTTCGCTTATTACATAAGTCTGGTAGTGAATATATTATTGATTTAATTGATTTAGAAGGAGAACATCGCCGTGATGAATTATCAGTTATTATTGAAGATATATTAGATCAAGTAGAAAAAGACAATCCAACTTATCGTTTAGTTAATAAAGAAGAGACAGTGATTAGTAAAAATGAATATGAAGCATATCGTTATTTATATGAAACTGATGATTTACAATCAATGATTACTATATGTAAAAAGAATGACAAAGTATATATCATTAATTATAATGCTGAGCATGTAAAATTTGATATTTTATTAGATTCTGTTTTAGATATGACCTGGAATTTTGAAATTTTAAGATAAGTACTAAACACTGGCAAGTTTGTGAAAAAACTTGCTTTTTTGTTTATAATCAATTAAACTTAAAATATAAAATCGGAGAGGAGTTGTTGGCATGGCAACAAAAAAGTCGGTTAAAAAAACAATAGTAAAGAAAAACGGTAAAAAAAAGAAAATTTTAAATAAAAAAGGGAAGGCTAGTACCAAAACATTAATTATTATATTAATTATAGTAATAGTTGTTGGATTAGGAGCAATCTTTGGAATCAAAGCCTTAAGTAATAAAAAAGGGCTTAATGGTGGTGGCATGGATGCAACAATCAAAATAGCTCAATATAGATATTATAAGTATAAAAATAAATGTCAGTGTAAATTTTATACGGTGGGAACTAGTAAGGCAGTTAATAAATCTGTTTCATTAACTGCATCTACTAAATATGCTAATAAGGATTGTACAACATATTGTACTAAAAATTTAAAAAAGATATATAGTAGTTCAAGAGAAATATATAAGGTAGAAGGTAAAATATCATCAGCTAGCAAAACTAATTATAGTTCATGGACTACATCTACTAAGGTACCAAGTGGTTATACTAAATCAAATAAGCAAACGAGATATATTACAAAAAGCGTAAAAGAGTATTCTATTAAATATAATGGTAATGGAGCTACTAGTGGTAGTACATCTTCTCAAAAACATACTTATGGTTCATCTAAGACATTAACAGCAAATGGATTTGTTAAAACAGGTTATACTTTCTTAGGTTGGGCAACTAGTGCTGATGGGGCTGTGAAATATGCGAATAAGGCTTCTGTTAAAAATTTAACATCTAAGGATGGAGCAACAATAACTTTATATGCAAAATGGAAAGTAAATGTGGCAACAATAAACTACCATGTTAATGGTGGTAAAATAAGTGGTGGCTTATCATCAATTAAATCCGATAGTTCATTAGTATATATAAACAATAATAAGATGGTTACCAAAGTAAATTATGATTCTAAAATTATTTCAGATGGATTAAATAATCCAAATAATCCAGCTTATCTAAATATAGTAAAATCAGGATATAAAGCACAAGATAAGAAAGAATGGTGTACTAATCCTAACGGAAGTGGTACATGCTATAATGATGCATCATCAGCATATAAAGGTCAAGATTTCTGCAATTTAGATAAAGGAAACTGTACAGTAACATTATATGTTAATTGGCAAGCAATACCTAAAGTAAAAATCCATTTCATCAGTCAAACAACTAGTGCAGATGCTATTTTATTAGAATCTGATGGACATTTTGCAATGGTAGATACAGGAGTTGATATAACTGATCCAAAAAGTAAAGAAAATAATCCCGAAAAAGTAATTGAGTATTTAAAAGCATTAAAAGTTAAAACATTAGATTTCATTTTGATAACTCATGCTCACGAGGATCATTTAGGTGGCGGATTGGATATACTTAATAGTGGTATTAAAGTTAAAAGAGTTTACATCAAAACTTTCTTGAGGAATGGAGAAAAATCAACAGGTTCTGCAGATAGATATATAGATATGTATAACAATTTTATGAAAGCTGTTAAGGCCTTGAGTATTCCAATTACCTATATTGAAACTTTAAAAGAGGGTTATACCTTTAATCTTGATGAAATGAAGATATCACTTTATAACACAGAACAGTTAATGAATAAGACAGATTATGCTGGTAAGTCGGAGAATTTTAACTCGGTGGTTCAGTATATTAAAATTGGAAATACTAAAACATTATTAGGTGCTGATTCATATAGTAAAGAAATTTTCACAAAAATTGTTAAAAAAGTAGGCGATATTGATGTTTTAAAAGTTCCACATCATGCTTATACAATTTGTGGAGTAACTCCAGAAAATGCAGAAATAATGAATCCAAAGTATTTAGTAGTTACTAATTCAACAGCAAAAATGCAAGAATATCGTGAAACTGGCGTTGATTCTGGTAAATGCTTAGATAACTTTAATAATGATATACCAAGATATTATGTAAATCATACATCGAAGTCTTTAATTATTGATTATAGTGATAATAAAATTAAAATAGTAGAAAACAATTAATAAACACTAGTTTAGGATAAATGTAAAAAAAGTGTAAAATTTATGGCAAGTTTGTGAATGAAACTTGCTTTTTGTTTTGCTATAAGTTACACTAAATGCATAAAATATGAAAAGAGTTGTTATAATATGGCAACTAAAAAAGCGGCCAAAAAGCCTGCAATAAAGAAAACAACAAAAAATAAATCAATGTTAAATAAAAAAGGAAAGGTGAGTACCAAAACATTAATTATTATATTAGTTATAGTAGTAGTTGTTGGAGTTGGAGCAATCTTTGGAATCAAAGCCTTAAGTAATAAGAAAGAACTTAGTGGTGGCGGTATGGATGCAACAATTAAGGTAACTCAATATAGGTACTATAAATGGCAAAGTTATTGTGGAGCTGAAGGATATAATTATGAGGATCCAATTAGCACATACATGGGTTGGACAGAGGTAAAAGTTAATGTTTCAAATAAAAAATTTACTGATAAGGAATGTTATGATTATGTTAATAAACGCAAAGGTAAGATATTTGGAAGTGGTGTTGATAAAATAGAAGTAGGGTTTACTAGAGCAACTAAATCATCTTATACTTCATGGACAACCAGTTCAGCAGTACCTTCTGGATATAGTAAAAGTAATAGAGAAATTAGATATGTTAACAAGACTACATCTTCTCAAAAACCAGCAAGACCAGGTGTCCCAAGTAGTACGGTTAAATAATAATCTAAGGTAAGTTAAACTTACCTTTTTTATTTGCGTAAATTTTTATAAAAGTGATAAAAAAGCTTTACTTTTGTAATAAAAAATAGTAGAATAGTGGTAGACAGTGGATGAATGTGGAGAAAAGTGGTGATTTCTATGTTGATGGGTGAGTATCATCATAATATTGATGATAAGAAGAGAATGATAATTCCTTCAAAGTATCGTGAAGATTTAGGAGACATAGTAATTATTACTAGAGGACTTGAAGGTTGTTTGTTTGTATATTCTAAAGCAGAATGGGATGGGATAGTTGCTAAACTAAAAGCATTACCGTTTACTAAAAAAGATGCGCGTAGTTTTGTTAGATTCTTTTTATCTGGAGCTACTGAATGCGAATTTGATAAACAAGGAAGAATTAAAATTGCTAATCCACTAGTAGAATATGCTGCTTTATCTAAAGAATGTGTTGTTATTGGAGTAAATGATCGTTTAGAAATATGGAGCGAAGAAGTTTGGAATAACTTTATGAATGATAATAGTAACACATTATCAGATGCTGCAGAAAATTTATTTGATATGAATTTTGATTTATAGGGGATTTATGGAAAAACATGTAAGTGTCTTGCTAGATGAGACTATTCAATTTTTAGATATTAAGCATAAAGGTATTTATGTTGACATGACATTAGGTTTTGGTGGTCATAGTAGTGAAATATTAAAGAGAATTACTACTGGTAAATTAATTGGATTTGATCAAGACCTTGAAGCTGTTAAATATAGTGAAGATAGATTAAGTAAAATTAGTAATAATTATCAAATTATTCATAGTAATTTTGTTAATGCTAAGGAAGAACTTAATAAACTTGGCATTGATAAAGTAGATGGTATTATCTTTGATTTAGGGATGTCTTCCGTACAAATAGATGATTCATCTAGAGGATTTAGTTATATGCATGATGCTAAACTTGATATGCGAATGAATCAAGAAAATGAGTTAACTGCCTACCAAGTAGTTAATACATATAGTGAAGAAAAACTAACTAATATTTTTCGTTATTATGGAGAAGAACATCATGCTAGACGAATTGCTAAAGCAATAGTGGAACAAAGGATAATAAAACCAATTGATACAACATTAGAGTTAGTTGATATTATTGATAAACAAATACCATATCGTGAGAAAAGACATTCACATCCCGCTAAAAAGGTATTTCAAGCAATTAGAATAGAAGTTAATAATGAATTAGAAGTTTTACAGAAGGCACTTAATGATGCCTTAGAATTACTGAATATAAATGGTAGAATGTGTGTTATTACATTCCATTCATTAGAAGATAGAATATGTAAAAAAACATTTATAGAAATTACTAAAGAGGATCCTTTAGTTAAAGGGATGCCTAATATTGATCAAAGTCTATTACCTGATTTTCGGTTAATTACTAGAAATTCAATTAAACCAAGTCAGGATGAAATAGAAAATAACAGAAGAAGTAAGTCAGCACAGTTACGAGTCATAGAAAGAATAAAATAGGGTTGGAAGGAAGAGATAAAATGAGAAAGATGAAAAAAGCAAAATTAACTAAATTTGAGAAATTGTTATATTTTTTCACTGTGGCTCTTGTTTTATCTTTTCCAATAGTTAGTCTTTTTTCTAAATCAGCATTATCAAAAGTAAACTATGAAAATGAAAAATTAAAGTCTCAAATAGTAACTCAAACTAAACAAAATGAAAGTCTAACTATGAAAATTAATGAATTAGCATCATTAGAAAATATCGAAGCTATTGCTAAAACGATGGGATTAAGTTACAATAATAATAGTATAAAAGTAGTAGAATAGGTAGTGATTTGATGAAAAACAGAAAAGCTAGAAATGATATAAAACTAAATAAGTTTTTGATTGTTTTTGCTTTTTTTTGTTTTGCTTTAATAGTTGCTAGGACGTCTTATTTAGCAATATCTCCTAGTATTGATGGCATAGATATAAAACAGTTTGCTAAGAATAGAACTACTTCTAAAACCACATTATATGCAAATCGAGGTACTATTTTTGATGTTCATGGTGATATATTAGCAGAGAATACTTCATCATATACTTTAATTGCATATCTGGATGAATCTCGTAGTGAGAATTCTAGTACATTGCAACATGTAAAGGATATTGAATCGACCGCTAAGAGTTTGGCAACGGTTTTAGATATTAAAGAAGAAAAAATTGTGGAATATTTGAGTCAAAAGAACAGGTATCAGGTTGAATTAGGTCCTAAAGCAAAAGGTTTAACTGAACTAACTAAAGAAAAAATCGAAGCTTTAAACTTACCGGGAATTGATTTTATTGAATCAATACAACGATATTATCCCAATGGTAATTTTGCATCTTATGTATTAGGATATGCTAAGAAAAATGATGCAGGTATCATAAATGGTGAGTTAGGAATAGAGCAGTTATATAATAAGGAATTAAGTGGGACTGATGGATATGTAGAATTCCAAAAAGATCGAAATGGTTATCAAATCCCTAATACAAAAGAAATTAGACAAGATGCTGTTACAGGAAATGATATATATTTAACGATTGATAGTAATATTCAATATTTTGTAGATCAAGCATTACATGCTTCATATGGAAAATATTCACCAGAATGGATGTTGATGGTTGTAGCTGATGCTAAAACAGGGAAAATTTTAGCAGATTCTTCTAGACCTTCATTTGATCCTAATATTTTAGATATTGAAAACTATTATGATTTAAGTATTTCACTTCCATATGAACCTGGTTCTACTGTAAAAACATATACATATATGGCAGCCTTGGAAAAAGGAACATATGATGGATCAAAAAAATTTAAATCTGGCAGTTATAAAGTAGATAAAGATACAATAATTAGTGATTGGAATAACAAAGGTTTTGGTACAATAACTTATGATCAGGGTTATGTTGCCTCAAGTAATGTTGGTATTATTAATGTGCTAAATAATTTTATTACGGGGAAAGACTTAAAAGATTATTTGGATAAACTAGGTTTTGGTGTAGAAACTAATGTTGGGCTTGCTAACGAAGCCAAAGGAACTGTTAGTTTTACATATGATTCTGAAGTTTATAGTGCTGGTTTTGGTCAAGGAATTACCACGACGCCAATGCAACATATTAAGGCTTTAACTTCTATCGCTAATGATGGGATAATGTTGCAACCTTATATTATTGATAAAATAGTTGATAGCAACAATGAAAAGGTTATTATGCAAAATAAACGAACAGAATTAGATACGGTGGCTTCTAAAACAACCACCGATAAGATGAAAGAATTAATGTATATGGTAGTTAATGGTGGTAGTGGAGCAGCAAATACTGGTAGTGGTTATAAAATAAATGGTTATGATATTATTGGTAAAACAGGTACTGCCCAAATATTTAATACTAAAAAAGGGGCATATTATACTGATGATTATAATGTAATTAGATCAGTTGCCTTAATGTTTCCAAAAGATAACCCACAAATAATTATTTATGCTGCAGAACAACGAGGTTCAATTAATGCTTTAACTTCTTCAGTTAAAAAAGTTATTGAAAATACAGCGACTTATCTTAATATATATAAAACTACAACTGAACAAGAACAAATGATTAATTATAAAGTAGATAATTATATAAATGATAAAACTAATCAAGTTACAACAGATTTAACTTCAAAGAATATTAATTTTGTAGTAATTGGTGATGGTGATAAAATAATTAATCAATATCCTAGTTATAATAATATAGTAAATAGTAATGAGAGGGTAATTTTACTTACTTCTGGAACTAATTACTTAATGCCAAATATTAAAGGTTATTCAACTAAAGAAGTATTAGCTTTGGCAGATTTACTGGAAATTGAAGTAATTACTGAAGGATATGGTTATGTTAAATCATCTAATATTAAGGAAGGTACTGCAATTTCCAAAGATTTAATTTTAGAAGTATCGTTAGAGCGACTGTATGATGATATATAAAGCAAGATTAACTTGCTTTTTTCATGCAATAATTTTATTTTGATTGGTTAGCAATTAGTATAATTTGATAGTATTTGGTTATATTACATAATGAAAATATCTAGAAAGGATGATAGTATGAGAAAAGAAAAGGAATTTAAAACTTTTGCCATAATTGCTATTTTCATTGCTATAATTGGTTTATCAATTGGTTATGCTAATCTTAGTGAAACATTAAGAATTAATTCTAAAACTACTTTAGAGGGTTCTACTTGGAAAATTGAGTTTGAAAATGTTGGAACACCAACTTTAAATGGTACAGCGGCGATCGTTACTCCGGCTAGTTTAACTGCAACAATCATATCGCTTGATGTATCTTTAACTAAGCCTGGAGATAGTATAATTTATACTTTTGATGTAACTAACAAAGGGGATATTGATGCTAAATTAAGTGCTATACCGACAATAACTGGATTAGATGAAGCTACAGCAAATAATATCAATTATACATTAACTTATGCCAATGGAGGTGCTTTAACAGCTAATGATGAGTTAAATGCTGGTGATACCAAAAATTTAAAACTAACAATAGTTTTTAATAGTACTGCTACAACAGTGGTGGCAACTGATACCATATTAAATATTAATGCTTCACTGGTATATGTACAAAAATAATATGTGCAATGTTAACAAATAAAAATAAAACAATTATTTTACTGATAGTTATGCTAGGGTTCATACTTTTTCTTAATTTTTATTATGATTTATTTAGTTTATATAAAAGTGTAAGTAGTCTTTTTTGGATAATATCTTTTTTTATAATTATAATACTGATTGGTTTCAATAAGGATAAATATATATATAAAATTGATATAATACAATTAGTATTTATTTATACTTTTTGTTATTTGATTTTTATTTATATTTTAGGAATTATCTTGGGTTTTTCAACTAGTCCTTATACTCATAGTATCAGTAATATTATTAAAAATAGTTTTTTTGCGGTATTATTGATTATCTTTCAAGAATTATTTAGATATACTGTAATAGCGAAAGAAAACAAAAGGTTGAATCTTTTGGTTACAGTTTTGATTATTATATTTGATATAGTTTTAGGATTAAATTTATACGATGTAATGCTCGTTACTGATGTTTTTAAACTATTTGCATTAATTATTATTCCTAGTATATGTCGTAATACTCTGCTAACTTTTTTAACAATTAAAGCTGGATATTTACCAAGTATTTTATATCGAATAATTCTAACTATGTATATTTATATATTACCGATTTTTCCAGATTTAGGTATTTATTTGGAATCAATATTTTATATTGTATTACCAATGATAATCTACTTAAGAATTAATAAATTATTAGATAAACAAGTTAGAAAAAATAATTATCAAAAAAGAACTTTGAAAGCTGTTTTAACTATGCCATTATTTGCAATTAGTATATTAATAATATGTTTAGTGTCTGGTTTATTTAAATATACTATCTTAGCGATTGGATCTAATTCAATGTACCCTTATATAAAAAAAGGTGATGTAATTATTTTTGAAAAAACTTCTAATTATCAAAGTTTTAAGGAAAAAGATATTTTATTATACAATTACAATAATAAAATAATTGTTCATCGGATTGTAGACATTAAGCAAAGTACTGGTAAATATGTTTTTTTTACTAAGGGAGATAATAATAAAACAATTGATAATTATCCCATATATGAAAATATGATAGTTGGAAAAGGGATCACGAAAATACCTTTTGTGGGTTTTCCATCAGTATGGTTTAGTGAAGTTATTGACTAGGAGGTAAAAGTTTATGAATAAGAATAATACCAGAACAAATATTAAACTATTGATAGTATTGATATTATTAGTTGCAATGATTGTTTTTTGGGTGCGTTATTTTCAAACTGCTCGTGATTCTTTTGTACAAAATGCCATTAGTTATAATGAAAAAGGTGAATTAAATTATAGTGTTTGCTTAGTCAAGAATGATTATATTGAAGAAAGTTGTTTTACTGAAAAAAGAAGTTTTATTACCAGTTTAATTGATTATATTGTTATAAAATTTAACTATAATTTTAGTGCTTCTGATGTTGTTAATAATGATTATAATTATGTAATAAAAGCCTCAGTTGTAGCAAATGAAAGAGGGGAACAATCAAAAGTAGTTTATACTAAAGAAGAAATCCTAGTAAATGAGCAATCAAATAAAAATAGTACTGCTAATATCAATATTTTTGAAAGCATTAAGATAGATTATCAGAAATATAATAGTTTAATTACTGAATTTAAGAAAACATATTTTTTGTCATTAGATAGTAAATTAAACATTGTAGCAGAAGTAAATATAAATAATAAAGAGGTTAAAACTATTATATTAACTATTCCTTTATCAGAACAAACAACTAATATTATTGATAACGACGCTAAACTAGAAAATAATGGGATATTAACACAAAACAACATGCAGAAATTTTCTTTTTTAGAAGATATTGTTTTAGTAGTTAGTAGTATTGTTATAATTGTTTTATTATTTCTAATTATTAAATATATTAAACAAATAAAAGCCAATAATAAGAGATATTATGGCAGAATAAGATATATTTTAAAACATTATGATGAAATAGTTGGCAAAACGAAAATAATGCCCAATTTAGTGGATTATAGAGTTATTGAAATGAGTAGTTTTGAAGAACTATTGGATATTCGAAACAATTTAGGTAAACCTATATTATTTCATGAGAATAATAATAAAACAGAGGCTAATTTTATGATTTTGAACAATAATGAAATATATCTATATAAAATACATAGAGATGACGAAAATGAGAAATAAAAACATAATAATTATATGTATTTGTTTTATTTTTATATTTAGTATAACTATTGGTTATGCTGTTTTAAGTGAACAATTAAATATTAATAGTATGGTAACAGTGAGAAGTCAGAAGGATATTAGAATAACTAGTTTAAATGGATTTGTATCGACTAATGAAGGTTATGAAATATATGTTGCTAGGTATAATGAAAATCAAATGGTGTTTAATATTGCTTTACCTAATATAGAATCTAATATTAGTTATAATGCTTCCATAACTAATTATGGAAATACTAATATGAAAGTTAAAACAATTACAAATGAATCGTATAACAACAATGCTATTACCTACTATTTAAATGGCGTTAGAGAAGGTGATGTTATTACTAATGGTGAAACAATTAATTTTAATATTGTATTTGAATATGATGATAATTTAACAACTATTCCTTCAAATAACGAATTAGGTGCAGTTATAAGTTTTGAATTTGAGGATTATGTATTAAATGATTATGTTTATGAAGAAAATGGTCTAATTTTAAATTTAATGGGACTTGATCAACCAGTAAATAATATTTGGTATGATCGAGTGGATAATAAACCAATGTATTTAACTAATGCACTATATAATTCTGAAAGAAAAAGTTATTCCTTTAATAGTAATAGTTTTGGAACAATGAATATACCCATAATTCCTGAAACTGGTGATTTTACTCTAGAAACATATATTAAAACTCCAAATATATTTTTGAATAATGCTGATGAAGCGATTATTGCTCAAGTTAGTGATAGTGAAAATGATACAGGTCGATTTAAATTAAATATAAAATATAATTCAGAGTTAACTTCTAAATATCAAATATTAGCATTTATTAATTCATCAGTTTTAAGTAGTAATGTAACATTTAATTATACTATTTTACCAGTAATAGATACTGATTATTTACTACAATTAGTTAGAATTAATGATGAATTCAAACTATATTTAAATGGAATAGAGATATTTAATAACACAGTTTTTTCTTCTAATAATACAGTTTCACAAGGACCTTTTAAAATAGGCAAATGGAATACTAAATCTAATCAACCATTTACTGGGCAGATTTTTTCAATTAGAGTTTATAATCGAGCATTGACTGATCAAGAATTAAATAAAAACAAGAATACTGATTATCATTATTATCAACAAGCTAATGTTACTGATACTATTAAAACTTATGCTGTTAATTATCATTTAGTTGATAGTGGTAGTGGGTTATATCATATAGATAATGAACACTATATTTATAAGGGTAATAGTAGTGTTAATAATTATGTAAAATTCGCTGAAAGTGATGATTTATATAGAATTATTGCTTTTGAAAATAATGATGTTATGAAACTAATTAATGTTTCTAAAATTATTAATCGAGCTTTTGATGAAAGTGGTAATCGTACTACTGATAGTTCGTCATATTGTACATATGCTTCGACTTTAATTGAAAATTCGACTACTGAATTTCATGGTTGTAATGCTTGGAACTCAAATTCTGAATTAGTTACACCAGCATCATCAGGGAATGTTGTTAATGATTCATCTATTTTAACTTATTTGAATAATGATTTTTATAATTCTCTGCCTATTAGTATTAAAAATAAAATTATTGCTCATAATTTTTATTCTGGTCTAGTGGAGGCTGGTGTATCATCTGCTACAGCATTACAACAAATTAGATCGGTTACTTGGAATGGTAAGATTGGGTTAGTATCGTTAGGTGATGTATTAAATGCTTCACTTACTAATTTTGAAATTGGTATAAATAATACAAATATTAGTAATTATTTTACATTTTATACTGGATCTAATAAATTTATTTGGACAATGACTGGAGCTAGTAATAACACTTGGGATGTGTGGACTTTAATTAACGGAGCAATTGGTAAGAGAAGAGCGAGTAGAACTGAACAAGAAATAACTTCGAATTTAACCGCTAAATACTATGTTTTTCCAGTTTTTTATACTAATAGTGATGTTGTAGCTGCAGGAAATGGTTCACTTTCACTACCTTTTATTATTCCAAATTAGAATATGTTAATTAGGCATGTTCTTTTTTTATGATAATAAAAATAATCTATATTAGGTGATAATATGTTTCATAAGAGAATAGATCAAAGAATGAAAGTTGTTTTAATATTTATTTTAGTTTTTTTATTGTTTATTATACTGAGAATTGTTTTTATTGAAACAATATCTAATAAAAAACTAAAACTATTAGCAGATGATCTATGGAGTAGAGAATTACCTATAACGGCAGAACGAGGTAATATTTATGACCGTAATGGTAAGGTTTTAGCAACTAATATTACAACAACGAGTTTAATCATTGTTCCTAATCAAGTGAAAAACAAGCAAGAAACAGCGCAAATAATTGCCGATATTTTAAATGTTGATTTTGAAGAGATATATGAACATACAACCGCTATTTCATCACTAGAAAGAGTTCATCCAGAAGGAAGAGGACTAAGCTATGAAATAGCCGATGAGATTAATAGTCATCAACTTGATGGTGTTTATTTAGTAAAGGAAGCTAAAAGATCTTATCCTAATGGAACAACTCTATCGCATGTTTTAGGATTTGTTGGAATTGATAATCAAGGACTAAGTGGTTTGGAACTACAATATGATTCTTATTTAAAGGGTGATAGTGGGGCAATTAAATATTATGCGGATGCCAAAGGAAATAAGTTAAAGATGAGTGAAATGTATGTTCAACCGACTAGTGGCAATAATATATATTTGACAATTGATTATGATATTCAAATGTCTTTAGAAAGAGAATTAGATAACGTTGTATCAATGTTTACACCAGATAATGCTTTAGCAATTGTAATGAATCCTAATACAGGTGAGATTTATGGTATGAGTTCAAGACCGGCATTTGATCCTAATGATTATCAAAAGTATACAGTTGAGACGTTAAATCGTAATTTACCTGTTTGGTATGCTTATGAACCGGGGTCAACCTTTAAAATCGTAACAACAGCTGCAACAGTAGAAGAAGGACTAATTAATTTAGAAAAGGATACTTTTCATGATTCTGGATCGGTTGTAATTGAAGGAGCTAGATTAAAGTGCTGGAAAACTAAAGGTCATGGGCATCAAACTTTTTTACAAGTATTTGAAAATTCATGTAATCAAGGGTTTTATATAGAGATACCTTTGAGTATAATGTAAACACAATAGATATATTACAATAGTATTAAAAATCTTTGCATAAAAATAATTTTAATTGGAAATCATAATATAATTTGCATGAATTCAATTATGTATCATCAATCCAATTTATTTACTAATCATTATGATACATGATATAATAACTATACAAATTTAAAAGAAACTATTATATATAAAAAAATTAATGTATCAGATCAAAAAAACTAAAAAAAACTAGATCATCAAACATTTATTGTTGTAAAAGAAAGTAAATATGTTTTTAATGGATATATTAAAAATAATATTAAAAAATAAATAGGAGCACTAAAAAATGAATCATATATATATAAAAGCAAGAGCAAAAATAAACTTAACTCTAAATGTATTAGATAAAAGAGATGATGGATATCATAATATAGAATCAATATTTCAAAGAATTTGTTTATATGATAAAATACATATCTATAAAATAAAAAATGATGAATTTATATTAGAAACAAATATATCAGAAATAAACAACAAAGAAAATATAATATATAAAGCATACATTGAACTTAAAAATAGATATAATCAAATTTCGGGAATAAAAGTAAAACTGAATAAAAGAATACCAATGCAAGCTGGCTTAGGTGGAGGAAGTGCAGATTGTGCTAGTTTTATATTAGCAATGAATAAACTCTTTAAATTAAATCTCTCTGAAGTAGAAATGATCGAAATAGGTGAAAAGTTAGGTTCCGATGTAGTTCCATGCTTTTATAATCAAGTTGTTAAAGCTGAAGGTAAGGGAAATATAATTAGTAAAATAAATTCGAAATGTCAGTTTCATGTCTTAATTATAAAACCTGATTTTACATGTAGTACTGTAAAAATGTATCAAAAATTTGATGATAGGTATATAGAGCAAAATTATAATTCACACAAAATGATAGATGCGTTAAGAACAGGTGATATATTTGAAATTTCACAAAACTTATACAATGTATTTGAACAAGTGATAGAAAAAAAAGAATTGATTAATAAAATAAAAATTGAGTTAGAGAAAAATGGAGCTATAGGTAGTTTGATGTGTGGCTCAGGCTCGTGTGTATTTGGTATATTTTGCAATAAAAAACAAATAAAAAAAGCTTATAAAAAGTTGAAAAAAACATATGATTTATATATGTGTCTTTCTTATAATAATAGAAATAGATGATATAGTTGTAGATTTTGATTCTGTTTTAAGGAAAATATATACAAAGGTAAATGAAGAACATGATGCCTTAAGATTTAAAAAAAATATGTCAGATGGAACATATTGCGCATTTGAAGTGTTATATAAACAAAGAAAATTATTAAACACCTAAACTATGTTTATGGATAAAGTCGATTTTGTGATAAAACAAAAGAAGTCTACTGGGTTACTGCCTGTAAGTAAAAACTCCTTAGGCTATACGTCCAAAACGCGTAACTTTTCGACTTCATCTGGTAACAATATACTACAATCTAACACAAATGTCAAATTGCCACCTGCTATCACTAATAGTAATATGCAAGAAAATGAAAATATCAACTTAAAAGAACTTTAAGTTGATATTTTTAATAAAATACTAATTAAAAAACTTGTTCCTTTTTCTATATTAACAAATGTAATAGAATTTAATATTATAGTAGTCATAAAGTAAGTAACCGATTATGATAACTCATTATTTAAATGATATGAAAAATTTCAAACAGTGATTAAATTTTAACTCATAATATTGATTTTTTTTAATACTTTTAAATAAAAGGGAGGTAAAAAATTGAATGAAAAAAGGGGCAGTTGTGAGGAATTATTATTACATACCGAAAAGAACATATTACCAAAAGAATACATTATGCTTAATCATAGATTAATTTTAAATAAAGAATTATATGAATCAAAACTAGTAAGTACTCAAGTATTTCAAAAAATGGAGAAAATACTAATAACAAAAATGAATGATTTAATTGCAAAAACTCTGGAATGATAAGAAAGGGGTATCTAATGGACATTATAAAGGCAAGGGAAGATTTGATAAAAGGTAAAACAATTTATGATATGAAGTTAAGGGTAGCAGATTTATGTCGTGTATCAACCGATAAAGATGAGCAATTAAATTCTTTAGATAACCAAGTAAATTATTTTAGTGAAATGATAAATAATTGTCCTAATTGGACACATATAGGATCGTATGTTGATGAAGGAATTAGTGGAACTAGTGTAGATAAAAGAAAAGGTTTTTTAAAAATGATCGAAGATGCAAAACTTGGAAAAATAGATTTAATTTTAACAAAAGAAATATCAAGATTTTCAAGAAATACAGTTGATAGCATAAAATATACTCAATTATTATTGTCCTGTGGAGTTATAGTGTATTTTCTTTCGGACAATATAAATACTATATATCCTGATAGTGAATTTAGACTTACTCTTATGGCAAGTATGGCACAGGATGAAGTTAGAAAATTATCAGAAAGAGTTAAGTTTGGAATGAAAAGAATGATAAAAGATGGAAAACTAATAGGTGGAGGTAATATAACAGGTTATAATAAAAGTAAGGGTAAATTAGTTATTAATGAAGAAGAAAGACCAATAATAGAAACATTATTTAATTTATATGTAACTGGAGAATATGGCTTTGCAAAAATAGGTGAAAAACTTGCAGAAATGGGATATTTTACTACTAAAGGTAGGATATTTAGTGATACTACATTAAAAAAGATTTTGCAAAATCCAAGATACAAAGGATTTTACACAGCAAATAAGTCTTACATTGAGGATTATAAAACTCATAAAAAAATTATGAATCCAAAAGAACAATGGATTTGTTATAAAGATGAAAATATACCACCAATAATAAGTGAAGAACTTTGGGATGAAGCAAATAGATTATATGAAAAAAGAAAAAAGCATTGGAACAAATATGTAGTTAATAAAACTTTCTATTTAGAAAAAAGAAATTATACTTCAAAATTATTTTGTAAAGATCACGATACAACTTTTATAAGATATGCCTCTGGTAAAAGAAAAGAAAATCCAACTTGGCAATGTAATGAATATTTAAGACACGGTTTAAAAGGTTGCAAGACTCCAATTATTTATGAAAAACATCTTGATAATATATTTGAAAAAGTATTAAATAAATTTATTACTAATAAAGAAGAATACTTGGAAGAAATTTTATTAGACTATAAAAGATTAATAAAAGAAAATAACGGGGAATTTAATGTAGATGAATTACGAGAAAAAATAAAAGAGCAAGAAACTATAAAAGAAAGACTATTTGATATGTCCCTTAGAAAATTAATAACTGATGATGAGTTTGTGATAAAGAAAGAAAAAATAAATAAAGATATTAATGAATTAAAAATAGAAATTAATAAATATGAAACAGAAAAAGAAGATATTAGTTTATATGAAAATATATGTAAAAAAATAAGAGAGTTTATTGAGCCAAAATTAGATATAAAAAACAATATAGAAAGATATGTTAATCTATTTATAGATAAAGTATTTGTTTCAAAAATAAATAATGATAGAAAGCATTTAAAATTAGAAATTGTATTCAATTTTAATAGAGATGATGAAGAAGTAGAAGTAGATTTCAATGAGTCAAATAATGGTAATAATACTAAAAAAACAAATAAAACAAATAAAACAAATAATAGGAAAGAAAAAACTAGGGTGTCATTTGACAACAATTTTTTTCTAGAGAAGTATCTCTTACTAGACCACAAGCAATCCAGGATTTGTTAAAATGGGAATGCTACTAGGTAAAGATAAATTATTTGAATATATAGATTTATTTGGTTTTGGTGAAAAAACGGGAATAGATTTATCAGGAGAAGCTACGGGTATAATCTTTGATACAAATAATATTGGTTTAGTTGAAACGGCAACGACGGCATTTGGTCAAGGAGTGAGTGTTACCCCAATTCAACAGGTAAGAGCTGTATCGGCTATTGTTAATGGGGGATATTTATATCAACCTTATATTGTAAAAAGTATAAAAAAAGATAATCAAATTATCTTGGAAAATGATAAAAACTTAATTCGGAAAACAATCAGTGAGAATACTAGTGAAATTATGAAAATGGCATTGGAAAGTGTTGTTACTAATGGTGGTGGTCGAGCAACTTATATTGAAGGATATCGGGTTGGTGGTAAAACCGGTACTGCCCAAAAAGCGAAGGATGGAAGATATTTGGTAGGTAATTATATAATGAGTTTTATGGCGGTAGTACCAGCTAATGATCCAGAAGCTGTATTATATGTAGCAATTGACAATCCTCATAATACGGCTATGTTATCTAGTTATACAACTACCCCTGTTGCGAGACGAGTTTTATTGGATATTATTGATAGCTTAGATATTGAAAAACAAAGTGGTGCAACCGAAAAAAAATATGAATGGACAGATAAACGATATTATGATGTTCCTAATGTTATTGGGATGAGTGTAAAAGAAGCCAAGAAACATTTATATAATTTTGAAATTGAATATTCTGGTAATGGTGATAAAGTTTTAGAACAATCACCTAGTGGAGGAACAAGACATTACACAACCGGAAAAATCAGATTATTATTAGGCAATTAATGTTACAAATTTGTGGCTACTTCTTGCATATGATTTATGATGTGTAGTATAATTAAATGACAGAAAGAGGTTGATGATAGTGTTAACATTAACAAAAGTATTATTAGCTATTATGTTAGGTTTTGTGGCATCTGTAGTTTTTGGATGGTTTTTCATACCTTTATTAAAAAGAATCAATTTTAAACAAAAAATTAGTAGATATGTTGGGGAAACCCATCAAAAAAAAGCAGGAACTCCTACAATGGGTGGATTAATATTTATTGTTCCAACAGTTTTAATTACAGTATATTTATTAATTACAAAAAGACTTGATTTTAGTTATGATTTAATAATTACTTTATTTGTTTTTGTAGCATATGCAGTTTTGGGTTTTATTGATGATTATTTGAGTATTAGACGAGGTAAAAATGAAGGTTTATCAATTGCTCAGAAATTTTTAGGTCAAGCTTTAATTGCATTGGTTTTCTTTGCTTTATTTATGAGATTTAATGGTGATACAAGGTTAATTGTTTCATCTTTAGGAATCAATTGGGATTTAAAATGGTTCTATGGAATATTTATTTTGTTATTATTGGTGGGATTTAGTAATGCAGTTAATTTAACAGATGGATTAGATGGATTATCTGGTGGATTATCAGCGTTTGCCTTTATCGCTTTTGCACTAATTGCACTTTTTGCAGGATATTATGATATGGGTATATTTTGTTTTGTGCTAGTTGGTTCATTATTCGGTTTCTTAATGTATAATGGATATCCTGCCAAGGTATTTATGGGGGATACTGGTTCTTTATGCCTGGGGGCAGCGTTAGCCACAGTAGCGATATTAACTAGGCGTGAAGTTACATTATTTGTAGTAGCATTCGTATTTTTAATTGAAACAGTGTCATCTATATTACAAATATATTGGGTTCAAAAAAAGAGTAAAAAATTGTTTTTAATGGCACCATTACATCATCATTTTGAAAAATTAGGATGGACTGAGCCGGATATTGTAAAAGTATTTTGGGTAGTTGGTATTATCTTTGCAATGTTAGGAATATTCTTCGCAGTTTGGTTATAAAATATTATTGGTGATATAGTGTTAAGAAAGTATCGATATTTCCTTTTCTTAGCAATAATAATTTTAGTAATATTTGGATTAGTTATGATTTATTCAGCATCATATATATGGGCAGAATATAAATATATGGATGCATTAAAATATGTGAAACAACAAGGTTTATTTATCTTAATAGGATTAGTTTTAATGTATATAGTAAGTAAGATAAATTATAAAATATATTATAAAAAGGCAAATTTAATTTTATTAGGTTGTCTTTTTCTTTTAATTATTGTTTTAATACCGGGTTTAGGCACTGTTAGGAATGGTTCTAGGAGTTGGTTTGGTATTGGATCATTTGGAATTCAACCTAGTGAATTTGCAAAGTTAGGATTAATGATTTTTATATCAAAGTATCTAAGTAAAAGTGAAAAAATAGGGCAAAAATTTAAAAATATTTTACCAATTTTAATTATTTTAGGCGTTTTCTTCTTTTTAATAATGTTACAACCTGATTTTGGTACAGGAATGGTATTAGTATTAAGTATTGTGTCGTTAGTATTTGCATCAGGCTTAAATTTTAAATACTTTTACTATTTAATTGGAACTGGCATAATGGGAATAACCGCTTTAATTATCGTGGCACCTTATCGAATGCAACGCATTATTTCCTTTTTAAATCCTTGGAAAGACCCACTAGGTAGTGGCTTTCAGATAATTCAAAGTTTATATGCAATTGGTCCTGGAGGGTTATTAGGAGTAGGATTTCTAAACTCGAGACAAAAACATTTTTATTTACCAGAACCACAGACTGATTTTATATTTTCAATTATATGTGAAGAATTTGGAATTGTTGGAGCTTTGATAGTTGTATTTCTTTTTGGAATGGTTGCTTATTGTGGAATTAATATTGCTATTAAACAAGAGAATTTATTTACTAAATATTTAACATATGGAATAGTATTTCAAATAATATTTCAAGCTTTATTAAATTTAGCTGTTGTTATCGGGTTAGTCCCGGTAACGGGGGTGACACTTCCATTTTTAAGTTATGGAGGAAGTTCATTACTTGTTAGTATGGCATCAATTGGAATTATACTAAATATAAGTAAGGACTGAAAATAAACTAAATAATAAATTATAAAAAGTAGTTGTATTGAGACACTTGTTTGATATAATTATGTTAATCTTGAATGAAAGGTAGAACTGTATGAAAAAAGTAAGTGAAGGTTATAGGAGTATTTCATATTTAGATGGAAATGATAAAATAGTTTTAAAAGGTAAAAACTATTATGCTAATAAATCTTATATCAAAGATTATAAAACGCTTAAAACCATTGGCAAGTATATTAAAAGTGTAGATATACCAAATAATGTAGAATTAATTGGTATTAATGATGAGTTTTTATATGGTGGCTTAAGATATTCATTCATAGGTGGCTTAGTATTTGATTATAATTTAAAAGACAAATATAATTTAGAGGGTATTGCAAATGGATTATCAGCGTTTTTAAATGAATTACATTCAATAAAAACAAAGTATAATCGAAATAAAATAATAAACGATGAGATATTAACTGTAAATCAAAATATCGATGTATTAAAAAAGTATTTAGATTTAAATTATATGGATAAAATAACTAAAATATGGTTAAGTAAATATAATAGGAAATTAGATGATTATGAGGATTTTTCAATTGTTCATGGAGATTTGTGGTATGAGAATTATATAATATCATATGATCATCAAAAACTAATAGGGATTATTGATTTTGAAAATTCAATGGTTTTTATGAGAGAATATGATTTCGTTCCATTATTATATATTAGTAATGATTTTATAAGTAATGTAATAAAAAAATATACTTATAATTTAGATAAAGAGTTAATAAATTTATTGTTTATTAGAAGAGAAATATGTAGTTTTAAATATATTTTAGAGAATGAACCTGATGATGTGGATGAACAATTAGAAAAAATAAGAAATTCTATTGATAAATATCTATAATTGATTTCTTAATTATCTTTGACATACATAGTAATTTTGATATATTTCTAGTAAAAAAATGGTGACTATGTTATAATGTATATGACAAAAAGGTGGGATTGTTATGAGTTTAAAAGTTTATAATGTTTTAACGCGAAAAAAGGAAGATTTTATACCTCAAGAGAAGAATAAAGTAAAAATGTATGCTTGTGGTATTACAGCTTCTGGCAACGCACATTTGGGACATGCTTATCAAGCAATAATTTTTGATGTTATAAAAAAGTATTTAGAATATATTGGATATGAAGTTACTTATGTTAGAAATTATACTGATGTAGATGATAAAATAATTTTAAAAGCAAGAGAATTAAAGGAAGATCCTACTTGTTTTGCAGTTAAAATGATGAATAAAATAGATAAAGAATTAGATACATTAATTATTGAACGACCAACCATACAATCTAGGGCTACCGAATGTATTCCGGATATGATACAGTTTATTCAATCTTTGATTATAAAAGGGCAGGCTTATAGCACTGAATATGGTGATGTTTTCTTTAAGGTTTCTTCATTCAAAGATTATGGTAAATTGTCCAATAGAAATATTGATGAAACTATTTCTGGTGTTCGAAAAGATATTGAACCTGGTAAATTAGATGATCGTGATTTTGCATTATGGAAGCATGCAGGCGCTGATGAAATATATTGGGATTCACCTTGGGGGAAGGGGAGACCTGGTTGGCATATTGAGTGTTCAGCGATGAGTATGAAGTATTTAGGAGAGACACTTGATATTCACGGAGGAGGAAAGGATTTAATATTTCCACATCATGAAAATGAAATTGCTCAAAGTGAGTCTCTTACAGAAAAACCTTTTGCTAAATATTGGATACATAATGGTTTGGTTAAGGTTAATGGCCAAAAAATGAGTAAATCATTAAATAATGGAATTATTCTTGAAGATTTGCTTAATGAATACAATTATGAAGTTATTAGAATGACATTGCTAGATAATAGTTATCGTTCTGATATTAATATTATGGATGGTGCTTTTGAAAATCATGAAAAGAAAATATATGGTTTTTATAAATTGATGAATAAAGTAGATGAAATAACTAAAAATATTGAATTTGAAGATGATTCTGATGTATTCAAATTAGTAGATGATAAGTTTAGAAGTGCGATGAATAATGATTTTAATACCTCACTTGCTATATCGTATTTATACGATTTTATGGCGGAAATGAATGTAATGATCAAAGAAAATAAGTTGCAAAAATTACAAAATATGAAGAAGGCACTTATTGAAGTTTATAAAGTTCTTGGTTTATTACAACAAAATCCACAGGAAATTCTTGATGTAATAAAGAATAAGTATTTAAAATTATATAATATTTCGATTGAAGAAATAAATCTAAAGTTATTGGAAAGAAATAATTTTAAAAATAATAGAGAATATGATAAAGCAGATATCATTAGAAATGAGTTAAATGCTAAAGGTATAATTATTGAAGATAGTGCTGGAACATCAAAATGGGATATCGAAATTAATAATAATAGTTTTTAAAGAAGAGCAATCTTCTTTTTATTTTACATTATTGTCTATAGTTAGTGCTATTTTTCTTGTAATTATGATATAATTAAAACAGGTGATATTAATGCGAGTTGTTATTAGTGCTGCTGGAACTGGGGGACATATCTATCCAGCAATCTCAATTATTAATAGAATAAAACAAATGAACAAGGAAGCTTCATTTATTTATATTGGTACTACTAATCGTATGGAAAAAGACATCATTCCTAAATTAGGAATTAAGTATATTGGTTTAGATGTAGAGGGAATGAGTAAAAATCCAATTCAAGTAGTTAAATCGTTAGCTAAAATGGTTAAAGCAAACAAAAAATGTAAGCATTTAATGCAGGAGTTTAAACCTGATATTGTAATTGGTGTAGGTGGTTATGTAACGGTACCGGTTATTTATACTGCGCATCGTTTAGGAATCAAAACTTTAATTCATGAACAAAACTCAATACCAGGGAAAGCTAATATTTTTTTAAATAAATATGTTGATATTATTTGTACTTCTATCAAAAATTCAGGGAAGTATTTTGACGAATCAAAAGTTGTTTTTACAGGCAATCCTAGAGCAGAAGAGTTGTTGATGACAAAGAAAAAGACTAAAAAGGAATTAGGTTTTGATACTAATAAAAAATTAGTTTTAATAACGATGGGTTCTTTAGGGTCAGCTACAGTTAATGAAATGATTTATAATTGCTTTGAACAAATGAATAATAAAAAATATGATGTTTTATTCATTACTGGTGATAAGTACTATGAAAAATATAAAAATTGTAAATATAAGAATATAAAAATTGTAAAATATATTGATAATATGGCGGATATATTACAAATTACTGATGTAATTATTTCACGGGCAGGTGCAACAATATGTTCGGAAATAACAGCCGTTGGAATTCCATCTATTTTAATACCATCTCCCTATGTACCAAACAATCATCAGTATTTAAATGCTATGGAATTTGTTAATAATAATGCAACAATATTAATACAAGAAAGAGAATTGGATTCTAAAGTGTTAATTAATGCTATTGATAGTTTATTTGATGATCAAGATAAATATTTTAAAATGAAACAAAATGCTAAAAAAATGGGTACTCCAAATAGTTTAAGCAATATATATAAAGAAATTAAAAAGTTAATTGGATAGGAGAAATATGGATAAGCATCTAAAAAAAATAAAAGATTATGGTGAAGTTAAAGAGAATGTATCTTTTACTACAATAACTACATATAAAATAGGTGGAATAGCAAAAATAGTTTGTTATCCTTTCAATTTAGATAATTTAATTAAATTATTGAAGTATTTAAAAAGAAACAAGATTGCGTATAAAATATGGGGTAGAGGGTCAAATATTATACCTAGTGATAAAGAATACCAAGGAGTAATAATTAAGCTTGATAATTTAAATAAAATAGATATTCGCCCGAGATATGTTATTGTTGGTTCTGGCGTTAATTTGATGATGTTGTCAAATATGCTTTGTAATGCTGGTTTAGCTGGTTTAGAGTTTGCTTGTGGTATTCCTGGGACAATCGGTGGAGCAGTATATATGAATGCTGGTGCTTATAATAAAGCAATGAGTGACGTGCTAATATCAATTAAAGTTTTAGATAAGGATTATGATATTGTTGAATTGAGTAACAAAGAATTGGAGTTTTCATATCGTCACTCATTATTACAAGATGTTAAAGATTATATATGTGTTGAGGCAAAAATTAGAATAGTTAAAACTGATAAGTTTATTTTGAAAAAATTAGTTGATGAACGCAAGGAGCGTCGTGAATCTTCTCAGCCTTTGAATTATCCATCAGCAGGTAGTGTATTTCGCAATCCACCTGAATTATTTGCAGGTAAACTAATTGAGGATGCTAATTTAAAAGGTAAAAAAATAGGTGGTGCGATGATCAGTGAAAAGCATGCTAATTTTGTAGTTAATACTGGTAATGCAAAAGCACAAGATGTCAAAGAATTAATTAATTTAATTCAAAAAGATGTTAAAGAAAAGTTTGATATTGAATTAAAAGCAGAACAAGAATTCTTTAATTGGGAGTAATATATGGCAAAAAAAAGGTTAAAAGTAAAATTTGTTCGATTATTGTTGCTAGTAGTATTAGCCTTTTTAGGTCTTTATTTATACTTTGGTGTAATTGGTGATGAAATAAAGGTTATTTATGTTAATAATAATCATTATTTAACTGATCAAGAAATCATTGAATTAGCAGAGCTAGATAATTATCCAAGTTTTTTTGGAACTACTAAATATGAAATTACCAAAAAATTAAAGCAAAACTATTTTATTAAAGACGTTCATATTCATAAAAAGATTGGTCGGATAGTTGAACTTGATATTGAGGAATATAAAATTGTATTTAAAAATGGTAATAATGGAAAGTATGTTTTAGAAAATGGAAAAGAATATATTTTTGATAAGAATTATGATGTTCCTATTTTAATTAATTATGTTCCAAATGATATATATAAGGAATTAATACTTAATATGAATAAAATTAATAATAGTATTTTGATAAAAATGTCAGAAATAAAATATACACCAAATGATTATGATGATGACTTATTAATCATTTATATGAATGATAAAAATATTGTTCAAGTTACAATTGATAAATTAGAAAATATTAATAAATATAATGATATTGTCGCTAAAGTTGATGGTAAAAATGGAATATTGTATTTAGATTCAGGAAATTACTTTAAAATTTTAGATTAAGAATTGTAATTGATTGAAGAAATTGTTAAAATAGTGTTGGAGGTAATAAAATGAAATATCGTATGATTAAAATATTGGGAATAATAGTGTTATTTATAGTAGCTTTAGTGGCAATTTATTATTTAATTGAAGGTAAAAAAGAAGAGCCAACTGATGCCCAAAAATTTGCTCAAGAGTATACTGAAGTTGGTAAAGATAATATATTTGTTTACAAAACGGCTAACGAGATTGTAAATATATTAGAAAGTCAAACAGGAATTATTTATTTTGGTTTTCCTGAATGTCCGTGGTGTCAAAGATATGTTGTAATGCTAAATGAAGTGGCAAAAGAAAAAGGAATTGAACAAATATACTATTACAACATTAGAGATATTAGAACAAATAAAACGCCGGCATATCAAGAGATAGTGACTTTATTGAGTGTGTATTTGCCATTGGATGATGAAGGTAACAAAAAAGTTATGGTACCTGATATTTCATTCGTAGTTAATGGTAAAATAAAATGGCATGACAATGAAACATCTACTTTTAGTTCCGGTACACCTGATGAATATTGGACAGAGGAACGAACTGCTGTTTTTAAAGAAAAATTGGGCAATGCTATTGATGAAATTTTTTATGGTCAATGTACTTCATGTAATGAGTAAATAAAAAAATCTAGAAATTATCTAGATTTTATTTTGGATTATAAATTTGTTTTTCATAATCATGTTCACTATCATTTAATTTGTTTAGTTTAGCTTCATCTATTAAATAATAATAATATTTAATTGTATCAGTGCCATTGTTAGTAACTGGATCATCCCATGTTAAGTCTAAATGATACCATTTTTCATTTAATTGCACATAATTCCAAACATGGACTGAGTTTGATATTTTAAAATTGTTTATATTTAATTGATGCAAAAATAAAGCCATTGTATCAGAATAACCACCGCACATTCCAATACCATTGAATAACACGCCATAGGCGGTATTGGATATTTTTTTGTTTTGTTTATTATCATTATACTTTGTATTATTTATTATATAATCATGAATTGCTTTTATTTGATCTTTTTGTGACATTTTTGAAGTAATATTCTTATTAATTATTTCTGTTACTTTGTTATTCAGTAATTCTATTTGATCATTTGTATACGTTTTTATAATATCGACAGTAATCATTCCATTTGATGTGTAAGTTGTTTTAATAGTATCAAAAGAATTGTAAGGATGAACGAAATCATTAATAATGGATAATTTATCAGTATTATTTGATAATTTATTTACATCATTTATGCAGTTTTCATATTCTACATCACAATAGAAAGTAAAAGTTGGAGTACCACTATTAACAATTGTATAATAAATATTAAATAATTCCTCTTCACTAGTTGCAATAAAATTATTAACAATTTCAATATCTTTTACACTACTATTAAGAGCATATTTATTATTATCTATTGTTATATTCTTTCTAGAACTATCTAAATACTTTAAATAAAAATGATATATGTCTTCGTAATATACAACACTTAAAAATACTAGGATAATGATTATTAAAATCAAACATAATTTATATATTAATCTTTTCATAAAACTCCTTAATAAAAAAAGTAGTTTAGTACTACTTGATGCTATTTAAAGCTTTTTGTAATTTTGATTTATCACGAGCAGCTTTATTTTTTTTGATTAAGCCATTTTTAGCAGCTTTATCTATTTTTTTGTTAGCTAATTTTATTTCGTTTAAAGCTTCTTCTTTTTTATTTTCTTTTACATTTTTTAAAACCTTTTTTTCAGCAGTTCTCATACTAGAAATTAAAGTATTATTTCTTTCTTTTTTGATGGCATCAGTTTTAACTTTTTTTTTGGCACTTTTAATATTTGGCATTTTTTTCACCTCTTCCTTTATAACAAATTAAATTTTAGCAAAAAAAACAAAAAAAAGCAAATAAAATATGAATTTTAATGAAAAATAATAGTAGGTGATATATATGAGAGAAATTAATTTGGAAAATTATCGAGTTAGAACAGATTTAATTACAGATGTCATTAATAATCGTAATATTGATGGCATTGAAGAAATTGTTAAAGAAATTGATGGTATTAAAGTAAGTAATGTACGAGTATTAAGTGATGATACTTTATTAGATAAACGCAAAGGAGATTATACAACGATCTTCTTTGATGATGTTACTGATAGCACTAATCAAAGACATGTTACTGATATTTTAACTATGGAGCTGAAAGAAATATTAAAAAAAGAGAAAATTAAAGATAGTGATAGTTGTTTGATTGTGGGTTTAGGTAATATTAGTTCAACACCAGATTCGTTAGGGCCAAAAGTAGCACATGGTGTTATTGTAACAAGACATATTGATTTGCTAGTTGGTTCTTTAGAAAAAGGATATCGTATTACTTCAATGATTGCACCGGGTGTTATGGGTTCTACAGGATATGAATCAACTGATTGTATTTTAGGTTTGATTGATAAGATTAAACCTAGTTTTATTATTGCAATTGATGCATTAGCAAGTGATAAAGTAGATCGAGTTAATAAAACAATTCAAATTACTAATACTGGGATTAATCCTGGTAGTGGTGTAGGCAATAAAAGAATTGAATTATCAAAAGATACTTTAGGAATACCTGTAATCGCCTTGGGAATACCTACTGTAGTTGATGCAATTACAATTGTTATAGATACGATTAATTATATGATGCAACATTTTAGTTATAATATTAAGAATATAAATAATAAATCATTAAAATTTGTACCCTCTTTAATGAGAAATTATTTAAAAACGGATAATGATGAACTAAATAGTAAGCAAAAAACAGAATTACTAGGAATGATTGGTAATTTGAATGATTATGAATTAAAAGGATTATTGAAGGAAGTACTTACACCAATTGGATATAATTTAATGGTCACACCAAAGGAAGTAGATTTTGTTATTGATAAATTGAAAGAAGTATTGATTAATGGTATCAATAATACCTTGCATAATACTAATTAACGACAAAATATTTTTATATTTTCTAATATAATTTGTTAAAGGTGAAATTATGAAAAAGAAAATAAAAATATTTTTTTTGTTTTTAATAATGCTTTTTACGATGATGTGGACATTTAATATATTATTAGAAAAAAACTTTACCTTAACGAGTGAAGAATTTTTGGATGTCTTATTAATTGATCCTTCTATTGGTAATAACACAAATACCAAAAAGGAAATAATGCTTAAAGCTACTGAAGTTTTGTCGGGGATTAAACTAGATGATTTTTCAAGTTTTATTTTTCAAAACAAACAATATAATGATACAACAGAATCTGTTATTAATATAAGTGAACCAATAAATATAAAAATTAATGAGCCACTAATATATATTTATAATACTCATCAACAAGAACAATATGATGCTGGGAATTTAAAAGACTATAATATCGTACCAACAGTTTTAACGGCTAGTTACATAATGGAAGAAGCTTTTAAGAAAAATAAAATTCCAGTAGTAGTTGAGGAAACTGATATTATAAAAGAAATGAAAAAAAGAAAATATAGTTATTCAAAAACATACTCTATTTCTAGGGAGTTAATCAAGAAAAATAGTAAGGATTATCCTAGTATTAAGTATTTTTTTGACATTCATCGAGATTCAGTTTCTAGAAAAGTTTCTACAATTGAAATAGATGATAAAATGTACGCTAGACCAATGTTTGTGATTGGCATGAATAATAAAAACTATAAAAAAAATTTAGAACTAATGCAAAAGTTAGAAACTAAGTTAGATGAAAAATATCCAAATTTGAGTAGAGGAATTTATAAAAGAAATGAAATCTATAATCAAGATTTGAGTCCTAATGCTATCTTAATTGAAGTAGGGGGGATTAGTAATTCTATTGAGGAAGTTTATAATACTTGTTATGTATTAGTGGAGGTATTTGTAAATTATTTGGAGGAAATTTATGACTAAAGAAAAGATCTTTAAAAGATTAGGATATGGTATTTTATTAATCTTTTCAATTTTGTTTTTTATTTTAGTTATGGGTTACTATGAAACAGCAGAACAAAAAAGAGTATTATTGACTGAGCAACAAATAAATGAATTTGAAAAGGCAATTGCCGCAGGAGATGATGTTTTAATTGAAGACTATTTGAAAAATAATTATGTTGATTATAGTAACAATTTCTCTAAAAAAATGACTAAAATTTCAGATGGAATAGAGGATACTTTTGAAAAATCTATTAAGTATATTTTCAAAGAAATATCAGATATGGTGGAAAATGAATGAAATTTGTGATATAATATGCCCCAAAAGGTGATGTTATGGAAACTTTGTACTTAAATGAAAAAATGTTAAGAAATCAAAAAATAACAAATAAAAGGTTTGTCTGTAGTAAAGAGTTTTATCATAATCCTGTCGATAGTAATCAATTGTTAGCGTTATATCCAAATAATAGCGATTGGGAAAGTATTGATGAACGTTTAGATGTATTTGCAGAAATGAACTTACAAATTCCAGGTGCGGTTACTCCTTTAGCAAAAGTGTATATTAATGGTCTGCTGAAAGGTTTTTCAGTAAAATTTGTTAAAGGTGCGTTTGATTTTATATTTATTAATGAAGAAGTTGATTACGATAATGAAACAAAACTATTATTTTTAAAAAGGATTGATGTAATATTACAAAAATTACATGCAAATGAAATTGTGGTAAAAGATTTAAATCCATCAAATTTATTAATTGATATTAATGCTCAACCACATATTATTGATTTATTTGATAGTAAAATTGGTAAATTAAAAGCCAATACTTGTGCAATGGATTTATGTTGGTTTTATGATTATGATTTCAATTATATGACAGATATTAATGGTGTTGATAATGCTAATATGCATATTAATTTATTATATTTATTGTTATCTCAAAAAGATTTTGATAGATGTTTGCATAAGAAAACTAGAGAATACGAATCAATTATTGATTCTTTAGAATTGCCATTGGAACCAACTAAGACACTAAAAAGATTAAAAAAAATAACAGAAATTAAAAATGTTCCGCCAGTAACCCAAACTATTAATCAAATTATTAAAACTATATAGAAAATATATAGTTTTTTTGATATGATTAAAGTGGTGAAGAATATGAAAAAAGTTGTATTTATGGGAACTCCAGAATTTAGTGTAACAATTTTAAAAGCTTTAGTGGAAAATTATGATGTTATTGCAGTGGTTACACAACCTGATCGTGAGGTAGGAAGAAAACAAGAGATATCGTTTTCAAAAGTTAAAGAATTTGCATTACAACACAATATTAAAGTTTTACAACCAATTAAGATTAGAAAAGAATATCAAGATATTATTGATTTGGGACCAGATATTATTATTACTTGTGCTTATGGACAAATAATTCCAAGTGAAATACTAGAATATCCCAAATATGGTTGTATCAATGTTCATGCATCGTTATTACCTAAATTAAGAGGTGGTGCACCAATTCATCATGCTATTATGGATGGTTATCAAATTACTGGAATAACAATTATGTATATGAATGAACAAATGGATGCTGGTGATATTATTACTCAGCAATCAATTGTAATTACTGATGATGATACTGTTGGTCTATTGCATGATAAATTAAGTGTTATGGGAGCAGATTTGTTGTTAAAAACTTTGCCTAGTATCTTTGATGGTAGTATTAAAAGAATAGAGCAAGATGAGTCGCTAGTAACATATGGGTATGTAATTAATAGAGCAGATGAATTAGTAGATTTTAATTTAGATACAAGAGCAGTGTTTAATAAGATTAGAGGTCTTAATCCTTTTCCCGGAGCTTATGCTATTTTAGATAGTAAGAACATTAAATTATATGATTGTGTTATGGGTACCAGTAATTGTGGTAAGAATGGAGAAATTATTAAAATTTATACAGATGGTATCGGGGTGGCTACAAATGATGGAGAAATAATAATTAAGTCATTACAAATGCCAGGAAAGAAAAAAATAAGTGTTAAGGATTATCTAAATGGAATTGATAAAGATTCATTAATAGGTAAAGTATTTAACGAATAGGATTAGCCTTTCTTTTTTAATAAAAATATTTTATAATTTAAGTGGGAGATATTAATGGAAAGTATTTATAAATATAGTTATACGGATTTAGAAGATAAATTAGTAACTATCGGTGAGAAAAAGTATCGAGCAAAACAAATATATGATTGGTTATATATAAAAAAAATAACTAACTTTGAAGATATGACAAATTTAAGCAAAGATAGTATTAATAGTTTAATAAAGTATTTTGTTATTGATAATTTAAAAATAATTGAAAAACAAGTAGATAAAGATGTAGTAAAATACTTATTTGAATTGGTTGATGGTGAAAGAATTGAAGCAGTATTAATGTTCCATGATTATGGTAATAGTTTATGTATTTCTAGTCAAATTGGATGTAATATGGGTTGTAAATTCTGTAATAGTGGTAAATTAAAAAAGAAGAGAAATTTAGAAGTCAATGAAATGGTATTACAAATCTTACAGGTTGAAGCGGATCTAAACTTAAAAATATCACATGTCGTAGTTATGGGAATTGGTGAACCTTTTGATAATTATGAAAATGTTTGTAATATGATAAAAATAATTAACAATCCATTTGGATTGGCAATTGGAGCTAGACATATCACCATCTCAACTTGTGGTATTGTTCCAAAAATAATAGAGTTTAGTGATTTTCCATATCAAGTTAATTTAGCAATTAGTCTACATGCACCAACTGATAAGATAAGAAATAGTTTAATGCCGATAAATAATGTATATAATATTAAAAGTGTAATTGATGCAGTAAAACAATATATTGTTAAAACAAATAGGCGGGTTACTTTTGAATATTTGTTGTTAGATGGTATTAATGATAACGATTATTGTGCTAGGGAATTATCTCGATTAATGCGAGGATTAAATGCATATGTTAATTTAATTCCTTACAATATGACAGATGATTTGACATATAATAGAAGTAGTGAGTTAAAAATTAGGGAATTTTATGATATACTTAAACGAGAGGGTATAAATGCGACGATAAGAAGAGAGTTTGGTACTAATATTAGTGCTGCTTGTGGTCAACTTCGAGCAGATAGGGAGTGATTCAATGAAATCATTTTATCTCACAGATACAGGTAAATTAAGGGAACACAACGAGGATAGTGTCATTGTCGTAGAAAACAGAGATGGCGACTATCTTTTAGCCGTTGCAGATGGCATGGGTGGTCACTCAGCGGGTGAGGTGGCTTCATCAATTGCTATTAGTTATTTAGGTAAGCGTTTCCATGATGGTTTTATGCATATGCCAAAGACAAAAGCTGTTGAGTGGATCAGAGACAGTGTTTCTGAGATAAATAGCTTAATCTTTAAATATACTGAAGATAATCCTGAGAGTAAGGGTATGGGAACTACATTGGTTATTGCCATTGTTACTAAAGACTATATTTTATTTGGTAATATTGGGGATAGTTCTGGATATGTTGTAAAGGATAAAGAGATGCATAAAGTTACTTATGATCATACATTAGTTAATTTATTAGTAACGGCAGGAGAACTTACTGAAGAAGAGGCAAAGCATCATCCAAGAAAAAATGTATTAATGAAGGCACTTGGAATTAGTGATCCTATCGATATTGATGTTTTTGATTGTAACATGGAAATTTCATCAATTATGTTGTGTAGTGATGGTTTAACAACAATGTTACAGGATGAACAGATAGAAAAAGTGTTATTAAGTGATATTGAAATAGAAGAGAAAGTAATAAAATTAATTAGAAAAGCAAATAATCGTGGTGGTAATGATAATATTTCGATAGCTTATTTAATTATAAATGAGGGAAGTGGAAAAGAATGATAGTAAAGGGGCAAAAAATTAATGACCGATATGAGGCCTTAAAGAATATTGGTGAAGGTGGTATGGCTAATGTTTATTTAGCACAAGATACTATTTTGGACCGATTGGTAGCAATTAAGGTTTTACGAGGAGATTTAGCAAATGATGAAAAATTTGTTAGGCGTTTTCAACGTGAAGCATTATCAGCTTCTAGTTTATCACATCCTAATATAGTTGAAATATACGATGTTGGAGAGGATGATGGTAGTTATTACATTGTAATGGAGTTTGTAGAAGGTAAAACATTGAAACAATTGATTAAAAAAAGAGGAATCTTAACAGTTGAAGAAGTTGTTGACATTATGTTACAAGTAACTGATGCAATGGCAGTAGCTCATGATTCCTTGATTATTCATCGTGATTTAAAACCACAAAATGTAATGATTTCTGAAGATGGTGGTATTAAAATTACTGATTTTGGTATTGCCATGGCCTTAAATAGCACACAATTAACTCAAACTAATTCAGTAATGGGATCTGTTCACTATTTACCACCAGAACAAGCTAGTGGAAAAGGGGCAACCTTAAAAAGTGATATTTATTCTCTAGGAATAATGATGTATGAATTGCTAACAGGTAGATTACCATTTAAAGGAGAAAACGCCGTAGAAATAGCATTAAAACATTTAAAAGAAGAATTACCATCAGTTAGAGTGGAAAACCCTAATATTCCTCAAAGTTTAGATAATATTGTTCGTAAAGCAGCAGCTAAGAATCCTAAAAATAGATATAATAATGCTAGAGAATTATATGAAGATTTAAAAACTTGTCTTAATAAGGAAAGAATTGATGAACCATATCGTGAATTAAAATATACTGAAATTGATAATGATGATACAAAAGTTATTGAATTAAAGGGTGATATTGATAATTCATTAGTGAAAAATATAACGGATGAAAGTGAAAAAAAATCTAATACGAAATTGATTATCTTGTTTTCAGTATTAGGATTTTTGATATTGGCAGTTGCAAGTGTATTTTTAATTAATCGTTTTAGTAAACCTGATGAAGCGGTTATTCCAGATGTTAAAGGTTTAACAATTAGTGCAGCCGAAAAGAAGTTAAGCGATGCAGGTTTTACAGTAGCAATTGATACAATTGAAATTGAAGATGAGGAATTTGAAGAAGGATTAGTGGTAAAAACAGCACCAGCTATTGGAAGAACTATTAAACTTTCTAAGGAAGTAACATTATATATTTCAACAGGGACTATCAAATATACAGTTGAAGATTTAACGGGTAAAAACTATATAGAAATACAAACGATACTTGAATCAGTATATGGTTTAGTAGTAACGGTTGAAGAAAAGGATCTTCCAGAAGATGATGAGAATGATTATGATGAACAAGAGATAATTGGCCAAAGTGTTGATCCTGAAGTAGTTTTAAAGAAGGGTGAGGCAATTATTTTGTATATTCCTCGTGATATGAATAAATATCCAAATTTTGTAGAAGAAAAGTGGACTGCTGAAGAAGTTCAAGCATTTGCTGATAAATATAAAATTATATTAACGATTTCTTATAAAGAAACAGCAGATTATCCTGAAGGTACTATAATTTCACAAAGCCGAGCTGCTAAAACTGAAGTATTAGAAAACTCTACACTTAAAATAGTGGTTGCAAAAGCAATTACGGCCCTTGATCCAGAAATAGAAGTTCCTGATGATGGGGAAGATACTGGTGATGTTGAAGAGGAACCAACCGAATAATGCAAGGGCAAATAGTTAAAATTTTAAGTAATGATTATTTTGTATTAGCAGATAATACAACTTATATATGTAAATCCAGAGGTAAGTTTAGAAATGACAACATAACTCCACTAGTTGGAGATTATGTTTTCTTTGATGCTACAAAAAATTATATTATGGAAGTTTTACCACGAAATAATTATTTGATTAGACCTAGTGTTGCTAATGTTGATCAAGCATTAGTTGTAACTAGTCTAAAAAAACCAGAATTAGATTTGGTATTATTAGATAAATTTTTAGTAGTTTTAGAATTTAATAGAATTAAGCCAATTATTTGTTTTACTAAAAAAGATTTACTTACAAGGGAAGAATATAGACATTATAAACCAATAATTAAGTATTATAAAAAAATTGGATATACTGTTTTATTTAATAATAATGTTAGTCGAATTAAGAAAATATTTAAAAATAATACAACTGTATTTACAGGACAAACAGGTAGTGGCAAATCTACATTAATTAATAGAATAAATCCTAAATTAAATTTTCAAACTGGGGAGATATCCGAAGCTTTAGGAAGAGGCAAGCATACGACTAGACATGTTGAATTAGTTAATATGAATAAGGGAAAAATATTGGATACTCCAGGATTTTCAGATATTGATCTTAATTTAATTAAGGATATTGATAAATACTTTGTTGAATTCCAAAACTATCCTTGTAATTTTAAGAATTGCAAGCACATTAATGAACAGGAATGTGAAATTAAAAAACAAGTTAAACTTGGAAATATCTTGAATTCAAGATATAATAATTATAAGAAATTTGTAGGAAGTAGATGATACTATGAAAGAAGTTTCCACATCCATTCTTAGTGAAAAAAATATTTTCAAGTTGATTGAACAATTAAATAATAGTCAGACTGATTATATCCATTTAGATATAATGGATAATAAGTTTGTACCAAATAAATTTTTAACTGTTGGAGAAATGGAAACAGTATTGGAAAAAATTAGTAAAAAAACTGATGTTCATTTAATGGTTAATAATCCTGAACCGTATATAAAAAAATGTGCGTTATTTGATATTAGTTACATTACAATTCATTATGAAATAAATGATTATTTGAAATACATTAATATGATAAAAGATTATGGTTTCAAGGCTGGTATTTCAATAAAACCTAATACGGAAGTAGAAAAGATATACGATTTGCTTGATCAAGTGTCATTAGTGTTAATTATGAGTGTTGAACCTGGTAAATCGGGTCAACCATTTATTGCTGAAACGCAAAATAAAATTGATAAGTTGAAAAATGAAATAATGAGAAGAAAATTGAATGTTAAAATCAGTGTTGATGGTGGTATTAATGATGATGCCTTGCAGTATGTAATGAATGCTGATATCATTGTTAGTTGCACTTATATATTGGATGATTTAAAAAATATAAATAAAATAAAAGAATTCACAATTTAGTGAATTCTTTTTGTAAAAAAAAATAGAACTAGTTTTTTTTCATAGTTCTAAGTTCTTTTGTAGATACTCTTACTTTAGATCCATCATCTAATTTGATAGTTTGTAAGTTTAATTTTTGTTTTTTCTTAGTTGTATTTAATGCTTTAGATCTTAAGTTTTTTACATTTGGTTTTCTACTAGATACATTGATTGCCATTTATATCACTCCTCGTCTTCGTTTTCTCGCCTTTTAACTTTAACATATTATTAAAAATAAGTCAAATATTATTTCCTTGTTTGATTAATCATCCAGTTAACAATTTCAGGATCACTGTAAACTTTTATGGTTATATTATGACCTAGTCCTGGATGCACTGTTACTTTTGCATTACCGCCATTTTGATTTATAGCATCAGTTAAAGTTATTATTTTTTCTTTATTTGTTCTATCTATTTCGCCAACATGTGCCCATATTGGAGTATTAGTTAAAGCAGAGGCTTTTTTTACATTTTCCCAACCGCCAATGGGAACAATGCAAGAAAAATAATTAGTGTATATTGAAGAAATATGTAGAGCTTCCATACCACCATAACTAAAACCAGTGATTGATACTTTTTTTGGATTAATATTATAAGTAGCTATAAGTGAATCCATAAATCTTTTAAATACACCTTCACCATTAGCTTCGTTGCTAAACATATTTAATCCAAAAGTGTGTGGTGAAACAATAATTGCATTGTAATCAATTCCACTATTAAGTACTCGAGGGAAACCATCACGTAATAGTGTTCGAATCTCTTTTTCTTTTATTTGACTAGAGCCATGTAAATATATAATTAATGGCATTTCTTTAATGGTTGGTGTATTAGGTGGTGCATAAAAATAATACTTAATATAACCGCTAAATCCTTTAACTATATTATCTTGATATTCTTTTATAATTAATCGCTGGGATGTATTATTCCAATACTCAATATCACTATTTTTTATCCAAATAGCGTATAATACTAAATCTTTGTCTTGTTTATAGGTATCATTTGGATTATACTTTTGGCCACTATTATCAGTCTTGGTATTCCAATTAAGAAAGGTATAATCAGAACGAGTTGGAATTTGGGATGTAATAGTTATTGTTTGATTTTTTTCTTTTATTTGTTTGTTTGGGGTAGTGGTAGCTCCAGGATTATTATATGTAATAGTATATAATACTTCAGCATTAGTAATATCAACTGAATAAATTTGTGAATTATTAGTAATATCATAAATAATAAAATCATATGTACCATTTTTGTACACAGTATATGTTAATGTGTTTGTTGTTGCTTCACTCTTATTTGGTAAAATAGTCTTTTTATATCCAGTCCCATCAATATTTAAAGTGATTGTTACTCCTTTTGAGGTTATTGTTTCTGGACTAATTGTATGATTTACATTAAATTTTACTTCTACTTTGTTAACTATAATTGTTCTTGTTATTTCTGTTGTTATGTTTCTACTATTTGTTACTTTATATGTTATTGTATAATTACCTGGAGTATTAGTATCTACTTTACCTGTTGTTGTTACTTTTTTGGTAATGTCACCATCTATTTTATCACTTGCTTGATAACCTAGTTCTTCATAAATACTGCCTTGCATTATACTTCTTACTTTGTTACCGACTAACTCAATTGTTGGATTTCTTCCTTGAATATCTTCGGCAATCACAATTCTTTTTAATTCTGTTATATATTTATCTTGTTCTTTGATATGATAACTAACAATATTTATACCATTATCAATATCATTATTCTTTATTTCTAAGGTGTATTTATTATCTATAATATACCCTGGTTCTTCATATTCACTATTACTAATAATTAATGGATTGTCTCCTTTTAGACTACCATATTGTTTTAATTTATCATTATTATCTAATATCTCTTGTATTACTTTTGATGTATATCCTTTACAGATTAAATATGGATAATAGGTATCTTGTTCTTTTAAAACACCACTGATATTTTCACAATCTAAAGTTTCTTTTATACTTAGATTTAAGTTATTTAGTGATAGATAAGTATTATTGGTAATATTGTTATTTTGAGTATATTGTTTGGCATTTAATACCATTATTGTTTCGATTCCTTGATAGGTTAAATCTTCTTTTGGTTTCTTGTTATTAATAACTACTAATACTATAATTAAAACAATTATAAGACATGCTAAAATAATGATATATTTTTT
>CAZNQV010000004.1:0-32077 GCA_964575655.1 uncultured Muribaculaceae bacterium
CATCAAAAGCAATAGAAAAAAAGAAATCCATATATTTGTATTTAGCAGATTTATAGTGTATAATAATATTATATTGTGAGTTGGTGATTTATGGAAAATTTAGAGTTTGAAGCTGAAGATTTGTATTATTCTTTAATTGAAGAAAAAATAACTAAGTATTATGATTTAGGTTATGCTGATGATTCTAATTTTACAGAATTGAAAAATGGAATAAATAGTTCTCTATGGATTTTGGCAACAAAAGGAAGCATTGAATTCTCTGCTGTTGCAGGAAAAAATAAAGAAGGTAAATATCTCATTTCAATTCATCCAAGTAAAATAAAAAGAAATAATAATAGGTAAAATAAAAGTTTTAAATCCCTTTTATTATGGTGCCATTTTGTTAATAACTAGATATAATCTAGTTTTTTTGTTATAATTACTTTTAGGTGAATAAAATGGAATATAGTGATTTATTAAAATCCCACGAAGAATATGGTAATAGTAAGCAGGACATTTTATTAAGACATGGATTTGATAAAATATTAAAATTTGTTATTATTGCTCCTTGGTGGGATATTGGTATTTTTGAGGAATATAATCCAATAATTACAAAAATTAATGATTCATTGTATAACATAAAAATTAATGATGTAGAGTTTTCGTTTGTACAATTAAAGATGATTGGTGCCTCTGTTATAATGGATACGCTATTAAGTTTAGGCATTACAAATTGCCAAAATATATTATTTATAGGATCAGTTGGTTCACTATCTACTCATATTAATATTGGTGATATAGTAATTCCGAAATATTCTATTTGTGGTGATGGTGCTTCACGATACTTGAATCCTAATCTAGAAGATGAGTTTGGCAAAAAAGAATATCCAAACGAGCAAATAACAAATAAATTACTTGATGTAGTAAAAGATGTTTGCAAAGAAACAAAAGTTAATTATCATTATGTATCAAATTTTAGTATTGACACTATTTTTGCTCAATTTTATCATATCAATTATATACTTAATACTGGATGCGAAACTATTGAAATGGAAACGGCTAATTTTTTTAAAACTGCAAAAACTGTTGGTTTAAATGCTACTGCATTATTATGTATATCTGATAACACAATTAATAAAAAATCATTATATAGTGGTAGAACTACTACAGATAATGATTATAGAAAATTTGTAAAAAGTAGAATTATCCCTGAAATCATAATTCAATTAATTAAAAATTTGAATAAATAGAGTGTGAATGATATAATTCTGCATCGAAGTTTAACTATATTAAATTTCCAAATGCACTGCGTTAATGTGCAATTTAAAAATCAAAGATGTTTATTAGAACATCTTTTTTTGATATAATTATTTTGAGGTGAATATAATGAATATAGTTATTAAGGCGAAAAAATTTGCTATTAAAGCTCATCATGGACAATTAAGAAAAAGCGATCCTTCCAAGCCAATGATTATTCATCCTATTAATGTTGCAAATATATTAAAAAAATATAAGTTTGATGATAATGTCATAGCAGCAGGTTATTTACATGATGTTGTTGAAGATACACATTATAAAATAACCGATATTAAAAAAAGATTTGGTGATGATGTAGCTTCTTTAGTTTTCAATGCTAGTGAACCGAATAAAAGCCTATCATGGGAAGAAAGAAAAATACATACAATTGAAAATACCAAAAACTTAGATTTAAGACATAAAGCTGTAATATGTGCAGATAAAATAAGTAATTTAGAAGATTTAAGAATATTGTTTGAAATAAATCAAAAGCAAGATTTTTCAGCATTTAAAAAAGGTTATGAAAACCAAAAATGGTATTATGAATCAGTCTACAAAAGTTTAATTTTTAATGAAGATGAAAATAATGAGATGTTCGAAAGATTAAAAGAATTAATTGATTATATATTTGAAAATAAAAAAGGTAATGAATATGTAAAAGATGTCATATTTGAAAACAATCAAGAAGAGTTTAAACAACTGTTAAAAATACATTATAAAAAAGAAGAGATTTATAAAATGATAGAAGTATTAGATCACTCTTTTAAATATGTTATAGAATTTACTGGTACTCCAAGAACTGGGAAAACTAGTTTAATTAATAACTTAAGAGATTTTTTTAAGAAAAAAGGATTTATGGTGGACATCCTTGAAGAATTCACCACATCTCAAAAATATAAGAACAATATTTATCCTTTATTAAAAGATAAAGATATAAGTATTATCAATACAGAAATACCAAAATACGTTTTAAGTGAATTAAATAAATCTTTAAAAAATAAAAGTGAAATTATTATAATTGATAGATCTTTATTCGATAGATTAATTTGGGTTGATAGACTTAATTTAAAGGATGGAATGACTGATAAAGAATATGAGAATTATAAAAAATTATACATACCTTTGATTAAAGAAAAAATAGATATAATAATTTCTACATATACTGATAGTATTACAGCATTGAAAAGAGATTATAATGCTAATTTATCTTTAGAAAAAAGAAAATTTTTAAACGAAGAGAATGTCAACGAATATAATGAATCATTAATAAATATGAAAAAGTTAGCAGAAAAAGAAAATATTAATTTTCATTTATTTGATACTACTAATAAAAATCAAAGAGAAATATCATTTGAAATAGTAAATGTTATTATGGATGATATGAGAAACAAATTAATTGAAGAATTAAATCAAAAATTTTAATCGTAAGCGAATGAGTGTTTTTAAATTTTATATATTATGTGAAAAGAGGTTATTATTCTATAATATAAGGAGAAAAAATAGTGGAAAATAGAGATTTATATGATGAAAATAAAAAATTAACCGGTGAAACCATAAAAAAAGGAGATCCTGTTCCAAACGGGAAATATTATTTAACTGTTGCAGTATGGATTCAAAATTTGAAAGATGAATTTTTATTACAAATTAATAAAAAATACAATATGTGGAGCACAACTGGAGGTCATCCAAAATCTGGTGAAAGCAGTTTAGATGGAATTGTAACAGAAATAAAAGAAGAGCTTGGCATTGATATAAAAAGAGATAATTTGGAATTGTTTAAAACAATAAAAACCAAAGATGATTTTATTGATTTGTATTATATAAAAGAAGATATCAATATAAATTCGTTAACAATTCAAGAAGAAGAAGTATCAGATATAAGATGGTTTTCAATTGATAGTATTAATGATCTAATAAAAATTAATAAATTTTTGCCACCACATATTGATTTTTTTAAAGATTGTTTAGAATATTTAGAAGAAATAAAATAAGTGTTAGATACTTAATTTATTTTACTTAAAGTTCAATCTATCTATAGAATGATGATATTTTTTTCATTTATCAGTACTATTGAAGTCTACAAAAAACTATAGCTGTAGTTTAGGAAGCCAATTATTAGTTTACTGGTTTAAACTTAATTGTTTTTTAAATCAATTATTATTAGATAAATTAATAATGTTTGTTGTTAAATGTATGATATACTTATAATGGATGTGATATAGTGAAAATAATAAAATTTGAAGAAAAATATCGTGATGATATGATTTATATGGTATTAAGTGCCAAAAATGCTTTAGGAAGAATTCCAACATTAAATGAAGATTTACTTGATATAAAGAAAAACTACTTTGATAAAAAACAATCGTTTTGGATTGCATTAGATGAATTTGATAGAGTAATTGGATGTATTGGTACAAAAATTGATGAAAACAATCAAATATTCCTATCAAGATTATATATAAGATTTGATTGTAAAAGAAAAGGGATTGGTAGTCAATTATTAGAAATTGCCGAAAAGTACATTAAAGATCAAGGATATAATGAAGTTCATGTGCATCTAGGTAAAGACTATTTAGAAAGCCAAATATTTTACCCAAAACATGGATATATAGAATACAAAGAATTATATATGAAAAAAGAGATATAAAAATAAAAATTAGCACAGAAAAAGTGCTATTTTTTATTTTTTTGCAATTACTTTGACAACATTCGACAATTGTATTAAAATTATAATAGATATAATAGGAAAGGTGTATCTAGAAAGGAGGTCTTATGCCTAGAGTAAAAGACTTTGTAGATAGTCAAAATTTTACTAAAGAGGAACTTCTAGATATATTAAATTTAGGGCTCTTAATAAAAGAGACTATCAAAAAAGGTTTTCCTTTAAATGTTTTATATCATAAAACGTTAGGAATGATTTTTGAACAGTCATCAACTAGAACGAGAGTTTCATTTGAAACAGCAATGACACAGTTAGGTGGTCATGCTCAGTATTTAGCACCAGGACAAATTCAATTAGGAAGTCATGAAAGTTTAGGTGATACTGCGCATGTTTTATCGAGATTAGTTGATATCCTAATGGCTAGAGTAATTAAACATGACAGCATTATGACATTATCAAAAGAATGTAGCATTCCAGTTATTAATGGTATGAGTGATTATAATCACCCAACTCAAGAGATGGGTGACATAATAACTATGTTTGAGCATTTGCCACAAGGTAAACGTTTTGAAGACTGTAAGATAGTTTTTGTTGGTGATGCTACACAAGTTTGTGCATCATTAATGATGATAACTACAAAGTTGGGTGCTAATTTTGTTCACTTTGGTCCTAAGGGATTTCAATTGCGTGATGAGCATATAAAAATTGCAACTGAAAACTGTAAAGTTTCTGGTGGAACATTTTTAATTACTGAAGATGAAGAAGAAGCATTAAAAGATGCTGATTTCATTTATACTGATGTTTGGTATGGTTTATATGAAAAAGAATTATCAAAAGAAGAAAGAATGGATGTATTCTATCCTAAATATCAAGTTGATATGGACATGATTCATAAAGCTTCAAAAGATGTTAAGTTTTTACATTGCTTACCCGCAACTAGAGGGGAAGAGGTAACTGATGAAGTTATCGATTCAGAATACTCAATTGTTATTGATGAAGCAGAAAATAGATTAACTGCTATGCGTGCTTTATTAGTATATTTCATGGATAAAAAAGATGAAACAATAAAAATATGTAATGAATATTTAAAAAGGAGTTAAAATGGAAAAAGAAAATAAAACTAAAAAGAAAAAATTTAAATTATTTGATGCGGTTTTAGCCACTGTATGTATTACTTTAGTAGCAGATTCAGTTGCTCCTACAGCATCGATCGGAAATTCCCAATTCTTTTGGTGGATTTTATTACTTGTTGCTTTCTGTTTACCTTATGGGTTAATCAGTGCAGAACTTGGAAGTACATATCCTTCTGAAGGGGGAATGTATGACTGGGTAAAAAGAGCCTTTGGTAAGAAATGGGCAGGAAGAGTAGCGTGGAATTATTGGATTAATTTTCCACTTTGGATTGCATCACTAGCTACTGCCATAACTGATGTTGTTATGGGTATATTTAGTATCGAACTTAGTCTATGGTGGTTATTAGTTATTCAATTAGGATATACTTTCCTAGTGAGTTTCCTAGGTATTTTCCGTATTGGCGATAGCAAATACATTGTTAACTTAGGAACATTTTTCAAAATATTATTTATGTGTGGTTTAGGTTTCTTAGGAATCTTTGTTGCAGTTAAATATGGTACTGCTAACGAGTATACCTTTGCTTCACTATTCCCAACCCTAGATTTAGCAGGTATTGGCTTTGTATCAGTAATTATCTTTAATTTCTTAGGGTTTGAAGTTGTATCAACTTTTGCTAATGACCTTCAAAATCCTAAGAAAGAAATTCCTAAAGCAATTATTATTGGTGGAATTCTAATGGCTATTTTCTACTTATTACCATCATTTGGTATTAATGTAGCAATACCGGTAGAAGAAATACCAACTTCAACTGGTATTACTGAAAGCTTTGCAATTTTATTAGCAAGCATTGGTGTTCCAGCTGGTGTAACCAAAGGAATTATTATTGCCGTTGGATTAATGTTTATTTATACTATGGTTGCTAACATTGTATCTTGGTCATTTGGTGTTAATTCAGTTGCAAAATATAGCGCTGATGATGGTGGATTACCAAAAGTTTTTGCTAAAACAAATAAAGCTGGTGTTCCATATATGTCATCAATTTTAAATGGTGTTGTTGCAGCGGTAATCATTATTATTGGTTTATTAATACCTGAATCAGGAGCAGATTTATTCTGGACATTCTTCTCATTTAGTTTAGTAACACTATTAATTTCATATTTACCATTATTCCCAGCTTTCTTAAAACTTAGAAAGAAAGATCCTAATGTTGAAAGACCATATAAAATTGAAGGTGGTAAATTTAAATTAAGATTAATGACTATTGTTCCATTGATTTTATTAATCTTAGGTATTTTCTTTACATTATTCCCAGAATTTAATGTAGAGATGTTCTCATATCAATGGCCATTAATTTCAGGAGTATGTTTATCAGTTCTTATTCAAGAAATATTAGTTTCAAGAATCAAAGAATAGGGGATGATTTAATTGGAAAAAATAAATAGTACACCAAAACAAGATGGGTTCAGAATGCCAGGTGAATTTGAACCACATCAAGGTGGATATATTATTTGGCCAGAGCGACCTGATAATTGGCGCTTAGGTGGTAAACCGTCCCAAAATGTATTCTTAGAAGTTATTAAAAGAATGGCAAAATATGAAGATGTAACTGTTTGTGTTAATGATGTTCAATACTCAAATGTATTAGGATTAGTTCCTAATAATGTTCGAGTTGTTGAAATGAGTAATAACGATTCATGGATTAGAGACTGCGGTGTAACTTTTGTTGTTAATGATAAAGGTGAAATGCGTGGTGTTGATTGGTCATTTAATGCTTGGGGTGGATTAGTAGATGGATTATATTTTCCCTGGGATAAAGATGATAAAGTGGCATCAAAAATGTGTGAGCTAGAAAAAGTTAAAAGATATCGTTTAGACGACTTTGTCTTAGAAGGTGGTTCAATTCATGTTGATGGTGAAGGAACTTTATTGGTAACTGAAGAATGCTTATTAAGTCCAGGTAGAAATCCTGATTTATCAAAAGAAGATATTGAAAAAGTATTATCAGAACATCTAAATATATCAAAAGTATTATGGATACCTAAAGGTATTTACAATGATGAAACTAATGGACATGTTGATAATATTTGTAATTTTGTTAAACCTGGAGTAGTAGTATTAGCATGGACAGACGATGTTAATGATCCACAATATGCAATTTCTAAAGCAGCATATGATTATTTAAGTAATGAAACTGATGCTAAAGGACGTAAATTAGAAATTCATAAATTATTACTACCTAAACCAATTCTAATTACTAAAGAAGAAAGTTTAGGAGTAGATGCAGTAGATGGTACTTTACCAAGAAATGAAGGAGATCGTCTTGCCGCATCTTATGTTAATTATTACACAACGAATAATGCCATAATTTTACCGGTATTTAATGATCCACATGATCAATTAGCGGTAGAAAAATTAAAAGAATTATATCCTGGATATACAATTGAAACAGTATATGCTAGAGAAATATTGCTTGGTGGCGGCAATATTCATTGTATAACGCAACAAGTACCAAAAGCATAAAATAAAGAGACAAATATGTCTCTTTTTCTATGAAAAAATAAAAAATAATGTTATTATTTATATAGAATTATTTAAAAAGGAGGAAAAAATGAAAAAGTTTATTTCATGGTCATTTTTAATTATAGTATCAATAGTTATAGTATTAGTTTCTGGATATTTATTAATTCAACCGGGCATTAATGATATTAAAGTCGCTAATAAAATAAAAATAATGAGTAATGAGGAAATAACCGCTGCCAAAAAACAAATAGAAGAAAAATATATTGATGAAAATGAAAAATTAAATCAAAAATATATTATTTTAGAAAAAGAATTAGAGGATGAATATGCTCTAAAAGAAGATGAAATATCAAAAAAATATGACACCCTAGAAAAAGAGTTAGAAAAAAAATATACAAAGAATATGCGTGATTCAAAATGGTATGAAGAACAAACACAACTAATGAATGAGAAATCAGCATTACATAAAAAAGAAAATCAAGAAAGTATGTCATTAACAAAAGAAAAAATGACCAAAAGTTCTAATTTATGGCAACAAAAGAATACTGAACAAGAAACACTTTCTAAACTGAAATCAAATGAAATAACTAAAATAAATAATCATAATAATGAAAGAAAAAGCATTTATTTAGCCGGTGTTTTTAAAATTATTGCTGCGATCATACTAATTGTTATTTATATATCATGGGTAATTAGACAATTTAATAAAATAATAACTAGTAAAAATAGAGTTAAAGGAAATTGGTCACAAATAGAAGTTGGATTAAAAAGAAGGTATGATTTAATACCAAATCTTGTAGCAACAATCAAAGGCTTAACTAAGCATGAGTCTAAAACACTAGAAAAAATCACTAAAATTAGAACTCAAGCTTTATCAAGTAAAAATAAACAGCAAGAAATTAATCTAAATAATAATATGACTGAACAAATTAATCAAATATTATTATTAGCCGAAAAATATCCAACATTAAAATCAAATGAAAACTATTTAAAATTACAAGATGAATTACGAAACACTGAAGATGAAATAGCTCAAGCTAGAGGCAATTATAATAATGCAGTATTACACTATCAAAACTTAATTAAATCTATTCCAACTAATTTATTTGCAATCATATTAGGCTATAAGGATGAATTATTCTTTGACATAGATGATAAAGAAAAAGAGTTACCTAAAGTAGATTTTACAACGAACAAATAAAAAACGAAGAGACAAATATGTCTCTTTTATATTGTTTCAATTCCGATGGAATCTTCAATATTTAATTGAAAATATAATAAAAGTATTGTTCCAATGACAAATAATAAACTAGCGATAAAACGCAAATTATACAATTCTTCTTTTTTAGTGTTTTTGTATTCTTGTAAATCACTATAATTTCTTATTAAAAAATATGTATAAATAATTATTGATACAATTAATAGAATAAAGTAAATTTGTTTAGCAGTTAGTTGATCATTTATATCATTATAAAGTAAATATTTTTTCTGCAAACTATCTGCATATAAAGTGAGAAGTGCACTTATCGCAATTGCAATCCAAATTATTTTTTCAAAATCTATTTGTTCAATCTCTTTGACAGTTCTATTCATAATAAAATATATGTAATAATTTAATTAATAATTTTGTGATATAATTATCTCATAATGTAGAATAATAAAGAGTAAAGGATGATAATATGAAAAAAGCATTTATAACAGGAGGCGCTGGTGGCTTAGGATTAACTATTGCCGAAGCTTTAGAAAAAGAAGGATGGCTAGTTTTTGCGGCTGACCTTAATAAAGAAAACTTAGACAAAATAGAAAAAGAAAATATAATTCCAATTATTATGGATGTGACTAGCGAGGAAAGTGTTAATAAAGCATATAAAATTGTTACTGATAAAATTGATACTTTAGATGCAGTATTAAATTTTGCAGGAATTACTTTTATGGATTCATTAATCGAAGGAGATATTAATCGTTTTAAAAAACTAATGGACATAAATCTATTTGGAACAGTCAGAACTAATCAAGTTTTTTTCCCATTAATTGAGCGCGGTAATGGCCGAATAATTAACATTAGTAGTGAAATGGGATGGATGAGCGTAGCACCTTTTACTGGGGCTTATTCAGCATCAAAGTATGCCTTAGAAGCATATAACGATGCCTTAAGAAGAGAATTAAATTTTTTAAATATTAAAGTAATTAATTTTCAATTAGGTTCATTTAAAACCAATATGCACAAATCATCAGAAGACTCATTTAAAGAATTAAAAGATAAAACAAAATTATACAAACGACCAGTATCAAAGATGGGTAAAACTATGAAAAGAGAATTTAAAAATGCTAATGATCCTAAGTATCTGATTGATGCTATACTTGATGCTTTAAATAGTGATAAACCTAAAACTAACTATCGAGTTAAAAACAGTCCCCAGTTGACTTTTATTAGTAGATTACCAGAATCGACAATTGATAAAATATATAAAAATAATTTATCATAAAAAAGATTTAAGCTTCATTACTTAAATCTTTTCCTTTTTTTCTAGTTTTTTTAGTTTTAACTTTGTTAAGTAAATTAATTATAAAACTTTTTATTTCTATAATGATTTCCTTAATACTAAAACTTTTTTTAGTGTTTTTAGCATACTTTTTTCTTTTATGATTTGCTTTTTTCTTTTTTTTCTTTATCTTTTTCAACTTTTTAAATGCATTTTTTAACTTATTGCTCTTTTTCTTTTTCTTAATTACTTTTTTCTTTTTCCTAAATAATCTAATACTTTTATCGAAGGATAAGATATCATTTGCAAATAATAACATTAATAAACTAATAAGTATCAGTGCAAAACTACATGTAAATATCGCTACAAATAGAATATTACCTACACTGGAAATAACATAACTATATTGATCAAAATATGTTTGTAAAACCCAAAATATCATTTTTTGGATAACTGAATATATTAACGCAATTAACCCAATAATTAATCCAAACATACCACAACGCTTTAAAGTTAATATTTTGTTTTTGTTGATAATTGAAATGACTAACCAAGATGCAATCAAAACAAGTATGGATATCAATACCGTGTAGATTGAGAAAAAAGTATTAATTTTACTATCTTTGTTGTCAATCAATGATAAACTACTAATTTCTCTAATATAACTAGTCATAATTGTTGCCAATTGATTTTTCATTTGATTAGGAATGGTAACTTGATATTTAAGTTCATATTCTCCAATAATCTTTTGAACCATTTCATTTGCACTAGAATTATTAATAAAATAATCATCATTATGTAAACTATTACTAATAGAAGTGTATAACTGCTTGAATGCAAAGCGATTTAATCGATCATCTAACAAAATATTTTTAATTACCTTTTCATCAATGCTATTTTCTTCAGATAGTTTTTTTATAACTACATAAATGCTATTTTTACCATCAAAGTTTTCTCCCAAAAGTTCTGTTGTAACTAATGTTTCTATTGGAATTTGAAATATATTTATTTCATCAATTGTATAATTTGTGTTGTTTTTGTCAAAAATACTATTAAAGGTTGCAAACGAAAAAATTGTTACTATAGCGGTTATAGCAAGGATAGAACAAATAAAAATAATAAAATTAGGAAGAAATTTATCATTACTATCCACCACACACAACACCTCACTTTACATTATAAAGCTTATGCTCGATTTTGCCAATAAAAATCTCGTTTTATGTCACGAAAAATATTATAAGATTTCACTATAAATACACAATAAAGATGTTATAATGAAGAAAAGGAGAGGTAATATGATAAATGTTTTGTTAACTGGTGCTTTTGGATCAGTCGGGTATACTACAATTAAAAAATTACTAGCTGTTGGAAAATATCAAATAACTGCTTTAGATTTAAAGAATAGAAAAAACATAGCAAGATATAATAAAATTAAGGACAAAATTTCTGTTATTTGGGGATCAATTACCGATAGTAGCATTGTTCAAAAAGCTGTCAAAGGGAAAGATTATATTATCCACTTAGCAGCTATTATTCCACCGGCAGCTGATCGTAATCAGAATGTCACTCGCTCTATTAATTTAGAAGGTACAAAAAATGTTGCTAATGCTATTAAGGAAGAGAATAATGAAGCATTCTTAGTATATTCGTCCTCAATTGCCGTATATGGTGACCGCATGGATAATCCAAATATTAGAGTAACTGATAAAGTTAATCCAGGAGATGATTATTATGCTCAAACTAAAGTTGAAGCGGAACAATATATTCAAAATTTAAATATTCATCATACTATTTTTAGATTTACAGCAATTATGGGGCGACCAGCACCTGATCCATTAATGTTTCATATGCCCTTAGATACAAAAATGGAAATTGCCTCAGTTGATGATACAGCAAATGCGTTAGTTAAGGCATATGATTATAAAGAAAAACTAGATGGTAAAATATTTAACTTAAGTGGTGGGGAAGGTTGCCGTACAACATATGGTGGTTTTCTACAAGAAATGTTACCGCGATATGGTATTAATCTAAAAGTACTTAATAGAAATGCATTTGCTACAGGAAATTTTCATTGTGGATTTTTAGAAGATGGTGACGATTTGGAAAATATCATTCATTTTAGAAATGATACATTAAAAACTTATTTTGAAAAGGTCGATCAATCAATTGATCCAGCTACTAAATTTTTTAGCAAAATATTTGGTACAGCTTATTTCAAATCTGTTCAAAACAAATCAGAACCATTAGATGCCAAAAATAGTAACAATCAAACTTTAATTAGAAAATTTTTCCCTAAAAAAGATAATGAAAAAAATTAGCACTCAATGTTGACAAGTGCTAAAAATAGTACTAAAATATAATTTGAAAGGAGAGGTGTATTATGAATTTAATACCAAGAAAGTTTTATTTAGATGATTTTTTTGATGATTTTTTCCCAGAAAAAACCATTAGTAATATGAACATGAAGTGTGACATTTATGAAAAGGACAATAAGTATCATATTGTTATGGATATTCCAGGATTTGATAAGGAAGACATTAACATTGAAAGTGATAATGATTACTTAACAATATCAGCCTCTAAAGAGTCTGCAAAAGAAGAAGAAGATAAAAACTACATTAGAAGAGAAAGAAGTTATGGCAGTTATCAAAGAAAATTTTATGTTGGTGACGCTGATGTTGAAAACATTAAAGCTGAATTCAAAAATGGTACATTAAAATTAGTGATACCTAAAAAAGAAATCATCGATAGTAAAAAGAAAATTGAGATTGAATAAAGAAAATGGATAGTTTAATTACTATCCATTTTTAATTTATCTATTTCTTCTTTCATTTTGCTAATTACTTGTGATAATTTATTTAAACTTACATTAGTTGCTGTAGTCCCTGATTGCTGTTGAAAAGCAGTTACTTGCGTTGAATAAGTCTCCAGAGTTTGTCCTAACAACTGAAACCAGTTACCCAATGAGTCTTGTTCCGTAACGGTTAAATCCTCAATCAAGGCATAGGCTATAATAATCGCTGAAATAGTAAAAGGATCTGGAGGTATTTTTGATATTAATCCCATAAAACCTCCTTGTTAAATCATACGATTAGTTTTTAGAAAATATTTCCTCTAGATATTTTTTTGCAACATTCACATCTCCATCATACGGAACCTTAACACCTTTAATCTCTTCATATGTTTCTAATCCCTTACCAGTAATTAGAATAACATCTTGGGGTTTGGCAATTGTAATAGCTTTTTTTATAGCTTCTTTTCTATCTAATATTATTTCATAATTATTAGTAGTTACATCTTTTAGGATGCCATCATTGATGATGTCGATTGGGTTTTCAAATTTTGGATGCTCGGTAGTAATGATTGCATAATCAGCATTATCACAAATCATTTTACCAATAGTAGCTCGCCTACAAAGATTGCCATGTTTACCTTTACTACCAAAAACAGCGATTACTTTACCTTTAGTAGTAGATCTAACATAATCATATAATACTTTCCAACCATTAGCAGTATGGGCAAAATCAACAATAACTTTAAATGGTTGACCGACATCAACAATTTCATTGCGCCCTGGCACATGCTTTAAATATTTTATTTCAGGAATGATATCATCAATATTAATACCAACATGATTTAATACAACAATAGTTGCTAATAAATTATAGACATTATATACACCGGAAAGTGGTGAAATAACTTGATATTCACCTAAATAACCATTCAGTTTAAAAGAAACAAAATTATCTTTAACTATAATATCTGTTGCATATAAATCAGCTTTTTCATTTAATCCATAAGTAATTACTTTTGCGTTAGCTTTATTAATAAAATTATCAGCATATTGGGAATCATAATTAATAACACAAAGACCATCATCTTTAGTATTTTCGAACAATTTACACTTAGCAGCAACATAATTATCCATTGTCTTATGAGTATCCAAGTGATCAGGAGTAATGTTAGTGAGAATCGATATATCATAGTTGATACCATTCATGCGATTAGTTGCCAATCGTTCAGAAGAAACTTCCATCACAGAGTATTGACAATTATTTTTACAAAAGGCATCAAAAAATTTAAATAATTCACATGGAAAAGGAGTTGTCATGTTATTGACTAAGGAACAGCCATCACAAACAGCGGTATAAGTACCAATAATAGAAGATTTATAATGTTTGTTAAGAATTTGGTAGATCATATTAGCAACAGTTGTTTTTCCATCAGTCCCAGTGACTGCAATTAGTTTTAGCTTATCCAAAGGTTTATCATAAAAATTATTTAAGGCAGCATTCATGGACAAAGCTGAATCTGCTACAGTAATAACAGGTACGGCAGCGGTTACTTCTTCTTCTGCTAATATGGCAACAGCTCCATTATTGATAGCTTCATTTATATATTTATGTCCATCTGATTCGATACCTCGAATGGCACAAAACAAACTATTTCTATCTTTTAATCTTGAATCATCAATAATATTTTCAATATTAATATCAAGATTAGTTGCAACTAAATCTTTTAATGATTTCATTTAATCATCTTCTTTCAATACAATTATATCATAATTAGAATAGTTGACAAATACCGAATATTTCTTTATATTAACTATTCAAGGAGTGATTACATGAAAGCTAGAGATTACATTGTTTTAGAAGAAAATAAAAGTACAGTTGACAACATATCAAAACAAATTGAAAAATATCAAAGAATTCAGCAAATTGGAACATCTTTGTTTATAATTGGTTCATCATCATTCGTAGTTACAGTTTTATCACCATTTGATTTTGAAGGACCCGTAGCAGAGATATTAGCTTGTTTAATTGGTACTACTGGAACAATTATGAAGGCAACAGCTAATAATAAGTTGAATAGGTTAGATCCTAATCAAACATATCAAAGGATTAAAAAGAAATAATATGTTAGTTAATTATCAAAATGAAAACATTGATGTTAGAACAATTGGCAAGTTTACAGTCAAACAATATCAAAAAGAATATTTGATTTTTGCCATTCCCAAAGATAATCAAAAAGATTATATAACGATAGCAGAGATCAATAACAACAAACTTTTACCTGTTTTGAATGAAGAAAAAGTATTAGTTATTGAAACATACAATAAATTAAAAACCAATATTTAATTTGACAAAAACCAATGACAAATAAAAAAATAGGTTGAACTATTTAAAACTAGTATGTTACAATGATTTTGGTGATACAAAAATGGAATATAGAGTAACAACTCGTAGCGAAAGCGAAACAATATTATTAGCCCAAAATTTTGAGTCAGAGAAGTTTCCAAATATGGTAATTTGTTTAACGGGAGACTTAGGTAGCGGTAAAACTACTTTTACAAAAGGTTTTGCCGATGCTTTAGGTATTAAAGAAGTTATAACATCTCCAACATTTACAATTATTAAAGAGTATTATGGCGGTGAAATTCCTTTATATCATATGGATGTTTACCGTTTAGATGATGGACCAAAAGACATAAATTTTGAAGAATACTTTCATAAGGAAGGTGTTTCGATAATTGAATGGGCAGATATGATTAATAATGTACTTCCAGAAGAAAGATTAGAAATAAAAATCAGAATCATTGATGATGATACAAGAGTATTTATTATTCATCCTATTGGTAAAGTTTATGAAGACATATGTGAGGCCGTCCTATGATGGGCCTTTTTTTAGATACATCATCTAAATATTTAGTTATTGCATTACTTAAGGATAAAACAATAATAGATGTTTATAACGAAAAATTAGATAATGATTTATCACAATATGCTCTCTACAAAATTGAGTGCTTATTAAAAAAAAATAATATAAAACCAATCGATATAAAAGAAATATACTGTGTGAATGGTCCGGGTTCATTTACTGGAATTAGAATTGGGGTTACAATTGCCAAAACATATGCGTGGGCTCAAAATATTAAAATTATGCCTATATCAAGTTTAATGGTAATAGCCTCAACACCAAATAATTATGACTATGTTATTCCGATGATTGATGCTAGAAGAGGATATGTGTATGCTGGTATTTATGATAAACAATTCAATAATATTTTACCTGATCAATATATTCTGCTTGCTGATTTAAAAACGAAAGCTGAAGGTTTAAGTGGTAGTTATGTCTTTGTATCACACGATGAATTTAAAGATTTATATACAATAAAATGTGAGATCAAACTTGATAATTTGCTAAGTAACCTTAATAATCCATTGATTGAACCACATAGTTTCAAACCTAATTATCTAAAACAAACCGAAGCTGAGGAGAATCTAAATAAAAATGATTAAAGAAGTAATAAAAAATAGTCAAGATCCTTTTGAAAAAAGAATTATTTTAGATGATAAGGGATATCTCGATTTTAGTGTTATTTATGATCGAATTGAAATAAATGATTTTTTAGTAAAAGAAGAGTATCGTAATCAACAAATAGGTTCAAACCTATTAGAATATTTAATTGATTATGCAATTAAGTATAAAATGATTAACATAACTCTAGAAGTAAAAAAAGATAATATTCCTGCTATTAGTTTATATCACAAATATGGTTTTGTGGATGTCGCAATTAGAGAAAAATACTATAATGGTATAGATGGAATATTAATGGAAAAGAAGTTGATATAATGAAAGATGTATTTATATTAGGAATTGAATCAAGTTGTGATGAAACATCAGCTGCAATTGTTAAAAACGGTAAAGAGGAGATTTCATCAGTTATACTAAGTCAAATTGATATTCATACTTTATATGGCGGAGTTGTTCCGGAAATTGCTAGTCGTAATCATGTTTTAAACGTTACGCAAGTAATTGAAGAATGTTTTAAACAAGCTAATATGTCAATTAACGATATTGACGCGATTGCGGTTACTTATGGTCCGGGATTAAATGGATCATTATTAGTGGGATTAGAAGCAGCAAAAACATTATCATTAGTTAGTTCTAAACCATTAATTCCTGTCCATCATATAGCGGGTCATATTTATGCAAATAATTTAGAAAAGGATTTAATGTTTCCTCTAATTTGTTTGGTAATTAGTGGTGGTCACACTGATTTAGTTTTAATGAAGGAACATTATCAATTTGAACGTCTTGGTGGAACTTTAGATGATGCGGTTGGTGAATGTTATGACAAAGTAGCTAGAATAATGGGTATTGGATATCCAGGAGGACCAATCATTGATAAATTAGCGACTAAAGGTAATGCTACTTATCAATTGCCAATTCCACTTAACGATGAAAGTTATAATTTTAGTTTTAGTGGTTTGAAGAGTGCAGTTATTAACTTAGTACACAATGAACAACAAAAAGGAAAAGAAATTAATAAAGAAGATTTAGCAGCATCATTTCAAGAAGTTGTTATTAAATCATTAACTACTAAAACGATTAAAGCAATGGAACAATATAATATAAAAAACTTGATACTAGCAGGTGGTGTAGCAGCTAATCAAGGATTAAGAGAAGCATTTACCAAATTGTCAAACCAAGATAGTTTTAATTTTTCATATCCAACGATTAAACATTGTACTGACAATGCTTCCATGATTGCTACAGCAGGCTACTTTCTATATCAAAAAGGGAAGTTTACTAATTTAACGTTGAACACAAAAACTAATGATTATCTTCATTAGTTTTTTTATTAACAATAGCACTTCTTTGAAAATTGTCATTTCATTTGACAAATGTGCAATTTTATGATATAATTAGCACATTCAAATGGGGGTTTGGTAGAATGAAAAAGGGTAAAGTAAAAGAAGCTTTTTTAATAGAAAAGACAAATAAATTATTCTTAATTACTAATTATAACAATAAAACTACACTTGAAGTACTAGATAATACAAAAGACGAAGAAGTAACAAATCAAATATGTGTTTTCCTAGGTGAAAAATCATATAATTTGGAACAAGTTAATTTTATAAAATGGAATGAATTAACTAAAGAAGAAAAAACTAAATACATTAATTTAGAAAAAAAAGCTGAACTAGATAAGATTAACATATTAAAAAGTCAAGAAAATTTCTTTTTAGTAACTAGCATAGTTTTTAGTATAATTCTAATAGTAACTTTTTTATATGGTATTTATATGATAACTAATTTACATACAACAATAGATACATTTATTGGAGTTATAGCAACATTAGTAATTCCAAGTGTTATGGCTACGGGCATTTATTTACATACTGCTATGTTCAAAGAATGCAGTAAAGAACTTAATAAAATCAGAGTTAATAAATTCAAAATAAACTTAATTAATCAATTATCTAACAAAGAGGGCTAAAATAGTCCTCTTTTTGTATAAAATAATTGATTATATTGATTATCAATGATAAAATATATTTATTAAATGAGGTGGTATATTGGATATTAATAATACTATTATCTTTGATGCTAAAAGTTTAAATCAAGAAGTTGTTGGGAAAATTTTGGCCGATGTTAGTGATGCTTTAGAAGAAAGAGGCTATGATCCTATTATGCAAATCGCTGGATATTTAATTAGTGGTGATGTTGGTTATATTTCTAATCACTTAGAAGCACGAAAAAAAATTCAGAAACTGGATCGTGAGCAAATAATTGAAGTATTACTAAACAATTACTTGAAAAAGCAACAATGAGAATACTAGGTTTAGATTTAGGAACTAAAACATTAGGAATTGCAATCTCTGACAAAACAGGTATCATCGCATCTTTTTATAAAAATATTAAGTATAATGGTAATTATGATGATTTAATTGATGTAATTGATGATATAGTGAAAAAAGAGAATGTTCAATTAATAGTTTTAGGTTGGCCTAAAAATATGAATAATTCCATTGGCCAACGAGGAGAAGCAACCCAAGAATTTAAAAAACTTTTAGAACAACAATTACAAATTGAAGTATTGTTAGAAGATGAAAGATTAACCACTAAATTAGCAGAATCAGTATTAATTGATGCTGATTTAACCAGAAAAAAGAGAAAAATAGTAGTTGATGGATTATCAGCAGTTATAATCCTTCAAGCTTATTTAGATAGAAAGGAAAAATAAAAATGGAAGACAAAAGAGACACATTCAAAGTAGTAAATGACAAGGGAGAAGAAGTAGAATGCCAAGTGCTATTCACATTTGATTCCAAAGAAACAAATAAAAGTTATATTGCATATACAGATAATTCCAAAGATGAAAATGGTAATGTTCAGGTATTTGCATCAACTTACGATCCAACTGGAGAAGATAGCAAATTAGAACCAATTCAAACAGAAAAAGAATGGAAAATAGTTGAAACAATTCTTAATACTATTCAAGAAGAAAAACAGAAAGCTTCAGATAATACTGAAGAATAATTATAGGAGCAGTAATATATGAAAACTTTTAGAAATATTGCCCTTATTTTGCTTGTTTTAATCGCCAGTATTTTAGTAGCAATTGGGATAATTTACAATAATAAAATTGCACCTGTTGATACCAATGATACTTTAGTAGCTTTTAAAATACCTAAAGGCTCATCATTAAGACAAGTGGGAGAATTACTTGAAAAAAAAGGTTTAATTAAAGATGAAAAATTCTTCTACATTTTTGTTAAATTAAATGATATTGAAAATCTAGAGGCAGCAACTTATAAATTATCATCAAATATGGGAATAAAGAAAATTATTGAAACAATTCAAGCTGGTGGAATCGACCGTATCGAAATTAGTATTACTTTTAGAGAAGGATTAAATATGCGTGGCATCGCTAATATAATTGCCAAAAATACCACTAATTCTTATGAAGAAGTATTAGCATTAGTAGATGATGAAACATATATTGATGAAATGATTAGTAAATACTGGTATTTAACAAATGATATCAAAAATGATAAAATATATTATCCACTCGAAGGATATTTATTTCCAGAAACATATCGTATTTATGAAGATTCATCAGTAGAAGATATTTTTGCAAAGATGTTAGATCATACTTCAAAAGTATTAGAAAAGTATAAAACAAAAATGGAAACAAGTAATTATTCGATTCATGAAATTATGACATTAGCATCGATTATAGAATTAGAAGGAGCATCATCTAATGATCGTGCTCAAGTAGCTGGTGTATTCTATAATCGTATAAAAAAAGGTTGGACTCTTGGAAGCGATGTTACAGGATATTATGGTGCAAAGATGGATGATTGGACTAATGGATTAGGTAAACATATTAATGATTGTAATGGTTATAATACTCGTGGTAATTGTGTTAAAGCTTTACCAGTTGGACCTATTTGTAACCCTGGTTCAAAATCTATTGATGCAACACTAAATCCCGCTAATCATAATTATTATTATTTTGTAGCCGATTGTAATGGAAAAACATATTTAAATAAAAATGAAACTGGGCACAATAACACAATTGCAAAACTTGTAACAGAGGGTAATTGGTGCGATAAATAAAAAAAGGATTTGATATTATGGTAAATAATATATATGATGAAATAAGATTGTTAAAAAAAGATGCTATTGAAAATAAAATACCAATTATGGTTGATGATGGCATTGATTTTATTACAACTTTTATTAATAATCATCGTATTAATAACATTTTGGAGATAGGTACCGCAACAGGATATTCGGCAATCATGATGGCGTTAGCAGCACCAAATGTAAAAATAACAACTATTGAACGCGATCAAATACGCTATAAAGAAGCTCTAAAAAATATTAAGAAATTTGGACTGGAAGATAGAGTCACCTTAATTTTTAAAGATGCTTTGACTGTTAGATTAATTGATAAATTTGATTTAATATTTATTGATGCGGCAAAAGGTAAAAATAAAGATTTCTTTATGCATTTTGAAAAAAATCTTAATTCCAATGGTTATATTATAACCGATAATATGAGTTTTCATGGTTATGTTAGAAAGCCAGAAAAAGAAATAGAAAGTAGTAATATTAGATCTTTAGTTAGAAAAATTAAGGATTATATAAATTTTTTAGAAAACAATATCAGATATAAAACTAGAATATATGATATTGGTGATGGGATAGCTGTATCTGAAAAGAGGTTATAATATGAAAATAATTGTTGAACCCGCCAGTGCTGTATATTTAAATAATTATATTAAAAAAGGCTGTGATGCCTTTCTTTTTAGCATAAAAGATTTATCAATTAATAATCGTAATGCTATTGGTATTACTGTCTTAAGAAATATAAAAAGCACACTCGATAAAAAAATAGAACTTTATTTAAGAATAGATAAAAATATGATGAATAGTGACTTAGAAAAACTAGAGAAAACATTACTAAAAATCGAAAATATTGGTGTAAATGGCATTATTTTTTATGATTTAGCAGTATTAAAGATTGCCACTAAATTAAATCTAAAAACACCACTTATTTTAGGACAAAACTTTTTAGTAAATAACTATGAAACAATTAACTATTATCATTCTAAAGGAGTCGCTAAAGTAATTATTTCGGGTGAAAATACAACCGAGGAAATTATTGAAATGAAAAAAAATGTCAATATTCCGGTAATGATTAATATTTTTGGTTATCAACTAATGTCTTTTTCGAAAAGAAAATTACTAACTAATTATTTTAAAAACTATAAAAAACCCATGTTAAAACAAAATTATTTAATTAAAGATGATCGAAACATTGATTATCCTATTGTTGAGGATAAAGATGGTACTAAAATATATAGTAATAATATTTTAAACGGTATTATGGAAATCAATAAATTAAAAGAAAGTAATATTGAATATGTTATTTTAAAAGAATACTTATTAAAACATCCCGATTTTATGAAAATTTTAGAAATATATCAGGAAGTTATTAAGAAAAATGTTGAAGATTCATGGATTAGAGCAAAAAGATTGGAAATAATTAAGATGTATTCTAATTTTGATGATGGATTTTTTAATAAAAAAACAATATTTAAGGTGAAATCATGAGTAAAAAAGTTGAAATATTAGCACCAGCAGGAGATCTAGAAAGAGCAAAAATTGCCTTTTTGTATGGTGCTGATGCTATTTATATTGGTGGTAGAGAATATAGTTTAAGAGCTAATGCTTTAAATTTTAGTATTGAACAAATTAAAGAAATATGTAGTTTTGCACATAAATTACATAAAAAGGTTTATACTACTTTTAATATTATTTTTCATAATGAAGATTTAAAGAAATATATGGATTATTTAGATGAACTAGTAAATGCTAAAGTAGATGCATTAATTATTGGGGATCCATTCTTAATTCCAATTATAAAAGATAAATATCCAAAATTAGATATTTTCTTAAGTACCCAAAATGGTGCATCAAATATCGAATCAGTTCAGTTTTGGCTAGATGAAGGAGTAAAAAGAGTAGTATTAGCTCGTGAAGTATCAAAAAAAGAAATAAAGGAAATATATGATCAAACAAAAGCTGATTTAGAAGTGTTCATTCATGGAGCGATGTGCACTAATTTTAGTGGTCGCTGTGTTCTATCAAATTATTTCACTAATCGCGATGCCAATCGTGGTGGATGTGCTCAAATATGTCGTTTTACCTTTGATATTGAAAAAAATAAGGAAAAGTTTTGCATTTCACCAAAAGATTTAAATATGGCGCAATATATTCCAAATTTGATTGAATGTGGGGTTAAATCATTAAAAATAGAAGGTAGAATGCGCTCTATGTACTATCTTGCAACAGTTATTAGTAGTTATCGTAAATTAGTAGATGCTTACTATAAACATAAATTTACAGATGAATTATTAGAAAAAGAAAATAAAAAATTACAACGAGTAGCAAATAGAGAATCATCAAGCCATTTCTTTACTAAAAAAGCTAATGAAAAAGATCAGTATTTTATTGGTCGTGAAGAGGTATCTAATCAAGATTTTCTTGGATTAGTACAAGGCTATGACAAAAAGAATAAAATGCTAATTATAGAGCAACGAAATCATTTTAAAGTAGGGGATAATGTAACAATTTTTGGACCTGATTCTTTTGAAACAAGCTTTATTATTAACGAAATCTTTGATGAACAAGACAATCAAATAGAATGTGCTAAACATGCCCAACAAATAGTGAAAATAAGATGTAACAAAAAGGTTCCTATTAATTCCATGATGAAAACTAATATTTTTATGTAATATTTTATTAAAAAGGAATATAATAGAATAAACTTATAATAAGGGATACAAATACTTGACAAAATGCAAAAAAAATAGTATCCTTTTAAAGTACTTACATTTAATGAGGTGAGAAAGAAAATGATTGAAAAAAAAGAAATATATTTGACTAAAGAAGGACTTAACGAATTAAAGGAAGAATTAAATTTTTTAATTAATGTTAAACGTCCTGATAATATAAATGCTATCAAAGAAGCTAGAGCGTTAGGAGATTTATCAGAAAATGCTGATTATGATGCTGCACGCAATGAACAAGCTGAAATTGAAGGTAGAATTAAGAAATTAGAAACTATTTTAGAAAATGTTACATTAATTAAAGATGTATCAACTGATAAAGTTGGACTTGGTAACACTGTTAAAATTTCATATGTAGATGATCCTGAAGAAATAGATCAATATAAAATAGTAGGAAGTCAAGAAGCTGATCCGTTTGAAAGTAAGATTTCTAATGAATCACCAATTGCTCAAGCTTTAATGGGACATAAAGTGGGGGATATTGTTTCCGTTGAAAGTCCTAATGGAGTTTATGAAATAGAAATTAAAGAAATTAAATAATTTCTTTTTTTATCTCTAAAACACTTGCTCCAAAACTATTAATCATATATAATATAGAAGAAATGAAGGAGGATCCACAAATGGCAAATAAATATGTAAAAACATTTGATATTAAGATTGAAAAAGAAGAATTTGAAAATGCGGTTGATCAAGCATTTAATAAAAAAGTTCAAGATATTAAACTAGATGGGTTTAGAAAAGGAAAAGTACCAAAAGACATTTATATGAAACGCTTTGGTAAAGCTAGTTTATATACAGAAGTTGTTGATATACTATTACCTGTTGCATATCAAAAAGTAATAAGTGATAACAGTATAATTCCAGTTGCTCAACCAAAAGTAGATATAAAGGGAATGACTGATGAAGCAGTAGAATTTTCATTTGTAATTGTTACAGAACCAGAAGTAGAAATAAAAAAATATAAAGGTTTAAAAGTAAAACAAGAAGAATCAGTTGTAACTAAAGAAGAAATAGAATATGAAATAGAGCAAATTCTAAAAAGATATTCAGAAGTAAAAATAAAAGAGTCAGATGAAGTTGCTAATGGTGACATCGCAATTATTGATTTTGAAGGATTTAACGACGGTGTACCATTTGAAGGTGGTAAAGCCGAAGCATATTCATTAGAAATTGGTAGTAATACCTTTATCCCGGGATTTGAAGAACAATTAATAGGTTCTAAAAAGGGTGAAGAAAAAGAAATTAAAGTTACTTTTCCTGAACAATATCCTAGTGAAGAATTAAAAGGAAAAGAAGTAGTATTCAAAGTAAAAATTAATGACATTAAAGAAAAAGTAGAACGAACTCTTGATGATGAGTTATTTGAAGATCTAGCGATGGAAGGTGTTAATTCTAGAGAAACTCTTGAAAAAGAACTTGAAGCTAATATTAAAGCTAGAAAAGATATGGATAACGAAAATAAATATGTTGATGATTTATTAAAAGCAATCGTTGATAATACTAAAGTTGATTTACCAGAAGAAATGGTTGAAGATGAAGTTAATCATATGATTGAAAGATTCGAAGAACAAATTAAAATGCAAGGAGCATCTTTAGATGTATATTTAAATATGACTCATTCGACTCTTGATGATTTAAAAAATCAAATGCACGATGAGGCCAAAAATCATGTTATGTTTCGTCTAGTATTAGACAAAATAAAAGAATTAGAACATATTGAAGTAACTGAGGAAGAAGCAAAAAAAGAAGCAGAAGAAACTGCTAAAAAGTATAATGTTGAAACCGAAGAATTCTTAAAGATGATTGGCGGTTTAGATATGATTACCTATGATTTACAAATGCGTAAAGTAATCAATTTCCTAAAAGAGAACAATTAAAAAAAGGACATTAGTCCTTTTTCTTTGTACCAAAATTTTCAAATGCTCTTAGAATTTCTACTGGTAATGCAAACACTACTGTATTAGATTGATCTGATGATAAATCATTAAGTGTTGCTAATGTTCTTAAGTGCAATGCTCCAGCTGATTTAGACATGGTTTCAGCAGCTTTAGCTAAGTTTTGTGAAGCTTCAACTTCACCTTGTGCTTTAGTAATAACAGCAGCTTTTTCTCTTTCAGCCTCAGCAACTTTAGCAATAACTCTTTTCATTTCTTCTGGAAGAGCGATATCTTTTAATTCTACATTTTCAACTTTTATTCCCCAAGGATCAGTAGCTTCATCAATAATCAAGCAAATCTCACTAGAAATCTTTTCTCTTTCTGATAAAAGTTCATCTAATGTAACCGATCCAACAGCATTACGCATGGTTGTTTGAGCTAATTGGCTAACAGCATAGAAGAAATTTTCAACCTCTAATATTGCTTTGCTAGCATCAAATACCTTAAAGTAAATAACAGCGTTAATTCTAATAGATACATTATCTTTAGTGATAGCATCTTGCTCAGGTACATCAACTGCTTTAGTTCTAATATCAACTTTTTTATATGATTGAAAAATTGGTAAAACTAACTTCCATCCAGGAGTCAATATTTTAGTAAATTTTCCTAAAGAAAACTTAACTCCTCTTTCATATTCATTTACTTGTTTAATAGACATTAAAACAATAATACCAATAACTATTAAAATTGTTATATATGGTCCCATACTTCATACTCCTTTCAATAATTATAATAGCACAAAAGTCATTTAATTACAAAAAAATATATAATTATGATATAATACTCACGTTGGAGTGATAATATGCAAAAAATTATATTAATCAAGTATGGTGAATTAACTACTAAAAAAGAAAATAGGAAATTATTTATCAATCAGCTGTATAATAATATTTTTGATAAAATAAAAGAATATGATTGTAAAATTATTAAAGAGTATTCAAGAATGTTTATTGAATTTAAAGATTCTGATGAAGATGAAATAATTAATGTTTTAAAAAATACTTTTGGAATTTTAACGTTTAATTTGGCGTATAAAGTTAATACTAATACTGAGGACATTAAACAAGCTACTATTGAACTTTTACAAGATAAAGAATTTAAAACTTTTAAAATAATAACTAAAAGAAGTTATAAACAATTCACATATGATAGTATGGAGTTTAATAATATAATGGGTGGAGTTGTTTTAAAAAATTTTACCTGTAATGTTGATGTTCATCATCCGGAGCTAAGTGTCAATATTGAAATATTAAAAGATTATACATATATCTACTTTAATAGTATTAAAGGTCTAGGTGGATATCCAGTTGGTGTTCAAGGTAAAGGACTATTGATGTTAAGTGGTGGAATTGATTCACCAGTTGCCGGTTATTTAGCCTTAAAAAGAGGAATAAAAATAGATTGTGTCTATTTTGAAGCAATCCCACATACTAGTTTAGAAGCTAGAGAAAAAGTAATTAATCTTGCTAAGGAATTATTAAAATATACGACAAATATCAATTTATATATTGTCTCAATTACAAAATTACAAGAGGAAATTTACAAAAAAATTGATCCTACTTATATGATAACCATTTTACGTAGAATGATGTATCGAATAAGTGAAAACCTAGCGAAAAAAAATAAAAATTTAGTTTTAATTAATGGTGAATCAATTGGTCAAGTAGCATCACAAACCTTAACAAGTATGAATACAATTAATGAAGTTGTTGATATCCCTGTTATTAGACCATTATGTTGTTTAGATAAGTTAGAAATAATTGATATTGCTAAAAAAATAAATACATATGAAATAAGCATTTTACCATATGAAGATTGTTGTACTATTTTTGTACCTAAACATCCAGTCATAAATCCAAGTATCAAAAAAGCTAAAGAGTATGAAGATAAAATAGAATTTCAACAAATGATTGATGAAATAATGGATAATATTGAAGTCATAAAAATTAAAAAAGAAGACAAGTTTAAAGATATTTTTTAGCATTAATTACCAATGGCAAATATGTATAAATTTGTAGAATTTTACCATCCTATAAATGTATAGGAGGTGAGTATACGATGAATAACAAATTTGTAGCAAATGGTTCAAAACAAGCTATTGAAGCTATGAAATACGAAATCGCTAGAGAATTTGGTGTTAATTTAGGTCCAGACACTACTTCAAGAGCAAATGGTTCAGTTGGTGGAGAAATAACTAAACGTTTAGTTCAAAGCGGTTTAAATCAATTAGGTGGAAGCTATACTTCTACTTCTAAGTAATTTCGACTTAAAGAGATAGAGTGAAGTACTTACTGAACTCTGTCTTTTTTTATAGATAAATACATACTATTTATTAGGTGATTTTATGAAAAAAGTATTCATTAAACTAGCGGGGATTTTCTTATTAACAGTTTTTAGCCTTTTTTATACTAACCGTTTAATAAATATTAGTAAATCAAAAGACATACTTATGCAAGAAATAAAAACAAAAGCAAATAATTATACAAAAACAGCAATTGAAGCAACAATTCAAGATAATAGAATTATTCCAGGATTAAAAGGAGTAATTGTTGATATAAATCAAAGTTATAATAATATGAAAAAATTAGGTGTATTTAACGAAAAATTTTTGATTTATAATCCATTATTACCAGAAATAACATTAAAAGATAATTATGATAAATATATTATTAGAGGTAATTCTAATAAAAAAGCAATCGCAATAGTTTTTAAAATAAACAGTAATAACAACATTGAAGAAATATTAAGTATTTTAAATCAACTAAATACCAAAGCTACCTTCTTCATAGATGGCAAATGGGCAGAAGAAAATATTGATGTAGTAAAAAAAATATCTAAAAACCATCAGTTAGCTAATCTAGGCTATAATGATGAATATGATACCATTACGATATTGTATACCAATAGTATTATTAATAAATTTAATAATACATCTAATCTTTACTGCTATCTTGAAAAAGAAAATATAGAAGTATTAAAAACTTGTAAAAACAAACAAATGTGGACTATCATTCCTAATATAATAGATAGTAGTTTACATACTATTAAAAGCAATTTAAAAAATGGATCTATCATTACTTTAAATAATAATAGTGAAATATCTGTTATTGTAAAATATATTCAGCAAAAAGGATATGAATTAGTTACATTAGATGAGTTATTAGAAGAATAAATAGTTAATAAAACCTTTTAGGTTTTATTTTTTTGTTATATAATTAAATTGGTGATAGTATGTATTCGTATATAAAAGGTATTATTGATAAAGTAAACTATAATTCTATTGAATTAGACAATAATGGTATTGGGTATAATATATTTGTGTCTAATCCATATATATTTCAAGAAGGAAAAGAATATAAAGTATATATTTATCAAGTAGTAAAAGAGGATGAATTATCCTTATATGGATTCATGAACACCAACGAAAAGGAATTATTTTTAAGATTAATTTCAGTTAAGGGAGTAGGTCCTAAGTTAGCATTACCAATGTTTGCTACAGGATCAACCGAAGGCATAATTGATGCAATTAATCGTGAAAATACATTATATTTAACAAAATTTCCTAAAATTGGTGAAAAAGTAGCAAGACAAATTATCTTAGATTTAAAAGGTAAAGTTGTTAGCTCTGGTGAAGTAAATAGTAATAATAGTTATGAAGAATTAATTGAAGTATTAAAAGGTTTAGGTTACAAAGAAAAAGATTATAAACACATTTTGAATAAAATAGATAATAATCTTGATATTGAAAAACAAGTAAAAGAGGCATTGAAACTTTTATTAAAATAAATATATAGGAGGTAAGGTATGAAAGAAATCATTAAAACCGAAAAAGATACTACCGATATTGAATTTGAGTCTAGCATTAGACCACAATTATTAAATGAATATATTGGTCAAAGTGAAGTCAAAGAGAATATAAAAGTATTTGTTGAAGCTGCTAAAATGCGTAATGAAAGTCTTGATCATGTTTTATTATATGGTCCTCCTGGATTAGGTAAAACAACTTTAGCATTTATTATTGCTAATGAGTTAGGTGTTAACATTAAAACAGCAAGTGGACCAGCTATTGAGAAATCAGGCGATTTAGCTGCTGTCTTATCTAATTTAGAACCAGGCGATGTTCTATTTATTGATGAAATACATAGAATGCCTAAGTTTATAGAAGAAATACTATATCCCGCAATGGAAGATTTTACATTAGATATTGTTGTTGGAGGAGAAAATGGATCAAGAAGTATCAAAATAGATTTACCACCATTTACTTTAGTAGGGGCAACCACAAGAGCGGGTGATTTAACTAGTCCTTTAAGAGATCGTTTTGGTATTATTTGTAAATTACAATATTATACAACTGAAGAATTAACTGATATTGTTAATAGAACTAGTCGAGTATTAGATACTAAAATAGAGTCAGTTGCAGCAATTGAACTTGCTAAAAGAAGTAGAGGGACACCACGTGTTGCCAATCGTATTTTTAAAAGAGTTAGAGATTTTGCTTTAGTTGAAGGTAATGGTAGTATTGATTTAGATATTACCAAAAAAGCTTTAAAAAGATTAAAAATAGATGATTCTGGATTAGATGAAATAGATATTAATTTATTAAAAACAATTATTGAAAAATATAATGGTGGTCCAGTGGGTATTGATACATTAGCCACATCAATTGGTGAAGAAGTATCAACTATTGAAGATATGTATGAACCATATTTAATCCAAGAAGGATTCTTAAAAAGAACTACTAGGGGTAGAATGGTAACTGACAAGACGTATGAATATTTACACGTTAAAGATGAATTATTAAAGTATTAAGGAGTATATATGGCAAATTGGGATAAAGAATATTTAAAATTATGTAAAAAAATATTAACTGAGGGAATTGAAGTAGAAAATAGAACTGGAATCAATACGATTAAAATACCAGCTTATCACTTTAATTTAGATTTAGAAAAAGAATTTCCTATTTTAACGACAAAACAATTATTTTTTAAAAACGCCATTACCGAGTTATTATGGATTTACCAAGCTCAAAGTAATGATGTTAGATGGTTACAAAGTCGAGGTAATCATATTTGGGATGAATGGGAAATTGATGAAGATGGTTTATGGCATGCTACACAAATGGTACTAAACGAAGAAGGAGAATTCACCAAAAAAGAGATAGTTAAAGACTTTGGTAAAGAATGGGCTCATACAATTGGAACAGCTTATGGTTATATTGCCAATAAATATCAGTTAACTCAAAATCTGATTAACACTATTAAAACCAATCCTCGTGATCGTCGAATGGTTATGAGTTTATGGCAAAATGAATATTTAGATACTGCAGTGTTACCATCATGTGTTTGGAGTAGTGAATGGGATGTAACTGATGGCAAATTAAATGCCTGGGTGCACCAACGAAGTTGTGATGTTCCCTTAGGATTACCGTTTAATGTAACCCAATACTCAATTCTTTTATACATGATTGCTCATTGTACTGATTTAAAACCTGGAACTTTAAATTGGAGTATCAAAGATGCTCATATATATATTAATCAAATAGATGGAATAAAAGAACAAATAAATCGTGGAGAAACACTAGAGGATTTAAAAGCTCCAGAATTATGGTTAAATCCAGAAGTAACTGATTTCTTCCAATTTGATAACTCAAGAGAATTAAAAGACATAAAAATTTTAGAATATAAGCATCACGGAAAAATAAATTTTCCGATTGCACAGTAGAGGTGAAAATATGAATATTTCAATGATTGCCGGAATTGGCAAAAATAATGAACTAGGTAAAAATAATCAATTACTTTGGCATTTGCCAAATGATCTAAGATTTTTCAAACAAACTACGATGGGTAAACCAGTAGTAATGGGATATAATACATTTTTATCATTACCAAAAATGCTCCCAGGTAGAAAACATATTGTTTTATGCTTTGATGATGTTAATTTACCAGAAGATGTTGTTTTATTGAAAAATATTAAAGATACTTTAGAATACATTGAATCTTTAGATCAAGAAGTTTTTATAATAGGTGGAGCATCAATATATAAACAGTTTATTGATTATTCAGATAAACTATACTTAACTGAAATAGATAGAGAAGATAAAGAGGCAGATGCTTATTTTCCAACTTTTAATAAAGAGGAATGGGATAGCGAAATACTAGGTCATAATTGTGATAATGGTATTGAATATCAACATGTATTGTATAGGAGAAAATAAAATGAGAGGTAAACTAATTGTAATTGAAGGAACTGATTGTTCTGGAAAAGAAACTCAAGCTAATATGTTGTTAGAACAACTAAATAACCAAGGAATCAAATGTACAAAATCATTCTTTCCACAATATGATACTCCAACCGGAAAAATAGTAGGTGGACCTTATTTAGGAAAATCATATATATGTGAAGGGTGGTTTCCCGAAGGAGCCGCTGATGTTGATCCAAAAATATCAGCACTATATTTTGCTGCTGATCGAGCATATAATATTGGTAAAATTAATGAAGAGTTAGATAAAGGCAATAATGTCATTCTTGATCGCTATGTTTATTCCAATATGGCGCATCAAGGTGGAAAAATGTTTGATGCAACCGAAAGACATAATATGTATAAATGGTTAGAACAATTAGAATTTGGTTTATTAGAATTACCAGAAGCTGATATAAGAGTTTTTTTACATATGCCATATGAATATGCTGAACAATTGAAAAAAAATAGAGCTGAAAAACCCGATCAACATGAATCAAATAAAGAGCATCTTCTAAATGCTGAACAAGCTTATTTAGAAATTAGTGAAACATATCAATTTCAAAAAATAGAGTGTATTAAAAACAATCAAATAAAAACAATTGAAGAAATAAATGAAGAGATATTAAATTATGTTGTAAAACATATTTGATATCTTTTTTATTTATGATAAAATTAAGACAATAAGGGTGATGTTATGAAAAATAGAAAAGGATTTACCTTAATAGAATTAATAG
>CAZNQV010000005.1:0-29417 GCA_964575655.1 uncultured Muribaculaceae bacterium
ATGGGAATGTGTGCAATTTATAAACAAGTCCTAGGTAAATGCCTTGGAAGGCTGAGGTTCTACCATTAAACTACATCCGCAATTAAAAGTAAGCACTTATAATTATATCAGTTTTGCCTTTGTTGTCAAGTGCTAACCCTTTAATTTATAATCATTTAATAATTTCTATTACTTGTATTTGGTTAACTATTCCTTCAATATAACTTATTTTAACTTTACTTTTAGTTTTTACAAAAGGAAGAATATCTTTACCTATTTTAATAGATGCAGAATATAATTTATTATTTTGATCTGTAAAATAATAATAAGTATTACTATCAATTACTGCTGTTGAAATAGTTTTAATAACTATTTCTTTTTTTATTAGTTTATTATTACTATCAATTACAGCTTCTCCTAAATATTTTTTTGCAGCTGCTTCAATACCATATGAAGCATCACTTACAACAACTTTTTGGTAATCTGCCACATCAACAAAGGCATACATTTTTACCAATCCAGCATCATCTTTTAAACTTAATAGATATGTTGGTTTATTATTTAAATTAATTAATAATGGAAAACTAGCTTCATATTTTTTCTCTTGTACTAGTCCTTTTGCTGATGCCATTGCACTATACTCTTCAGCTCCAGGAACACTATAATAATTAGTTTCTTTTGTTCTCATATTAACTAAAACAAAACCTAAATTAGATTCATCAGTTGATACAGATGTAATACCAGTATATAAGTATACATCATCATCCATAACTAAATAATTATATCCTTCAGTTGTATTAACTACATTCTTTTGACCAAATAATGAATTAAAGAATCCATTTTTATATTCACCCCATTGATTTAATTGTTCAATAATTAAATCTGCTGAATAAACATGATCTATCCAACTAGGAACTTCATTAATCGCATATTTTTTAGTTTCACCCGTTATAGCATTTAATATAACTACTCCACTAATTTCTTTCTTTAGACCTACCGCAGTATATTTTATTGTAGGTGCTATCCAATATGGATTACCTTCATTATCTATTTCGAAATTCATATCATCAAAAATTAATGTTGGATATTTAACCCTTAACTTACGATATAAGTTTTCAAAGAAATAGGCGCTTGGCATATATTTCATACCTTTATCCATCGTTACTAGATTAGCTTCTCCATTAACTGAATTAACGGTTATATACCCCTTAATACCCTCTTTACGATTAGTAAAGTACTTAATTAATCCTGCATATTCGATTGGGGTTACTCTTACAATATTATCATTGTAATTAATTTGGGTATAAAGTTCACTAACATAAAACTGACTAACCCATTCTGTTGCTTGACCCATCTTTCTATCACCAAGTTTTTGACTACTATCTTTATCTAATAGCGGTATCTTATCAAAATCAACTTGTTTAACATCTTCTGTAAATTCTTTTGTCTGATCAACAACAATTCTTGTAGCATATTTATTAGCATTAAATAGTGGTGAACATATTAAATTAATCACTAATATTAATACAAAAGTACCTCCGATTACTCCCAAAACAACTAAAGTTTTTGGTCCCATCTGGTTTAATCTTCTTCTTCTAATTGAATCCATTAAAATAGATGGAAATAGAATCGCTACAACAACTAAAAATAATAACAAGATAAACTCCCAAAATAATGGACTAGACAGATTTAATGGTGGTAACATGAAATACCACAATAAAAATGCAATTAATAATATTACTAATACTGTAATTATTTTCTTCTTCATAAAATTACCTTCTTTCTTTAATAATTATATCATATTCTTAGTTTTATATTAAAAAAACTTACTATATAGTAAGTTATAATCATATGGCGTCCTTGAGAGGAGTTGAACCTCCGACCTACCCCTTAGGAGGGGGTTGCTCTATCCAACTGAGCTACAAAGACATGAAAAAAACTATTTATTAGTTTTTGACATCTTTTTTAATGCTTCTTTAGCGGCTTCCTGTTCTGCTTGTTTTTTTGATGAACCAATACCAACTCCATAAACTATATCATCAATTTTAACCTCAACCTTAAATGTCTTATCATGGGCTGGACCACTTTCTTCAACCAAATCATATAATAATGATTTTTGACTAGTTTGAACAGCTTCTTGTAATACTGATTTATAATCACTAAACAATAGTATGTTTTCATTTTCAATAAAAGGAACTGCTACTTTTAAAACAAATTCTTTTGCTCTATCATATCCTAAATCTAGATATAATGCTGCTACAAAAGCTTCAAATACATCGGCTAATATCGCTTTTTTGTGTTTACCACCACTTTGCTCTTCACCATGCCCTACTTTGATGTAATTACTGAATTTCAAAGTATCAGCATAAGTTGCAACTGCATCTTCACAAACATAACTAGCACGTATTCTAGTCATTTCGCCTTCTTCATAGTTTTTGTTATTATACAAATAATCACTAATCGCTAAATCAAGGATTGCATCACCAAGAAATTCTAATCGTTCGTAACTTTCATTAATTTCATGTTCATAGCAATATGATGTATGTAAAAAGGCTTGCTCATATAATTCAATATTCTGATATTTAATATTAAATTTTATCAATAAATCTTTCATAAAACCTCCTACTTAAAATATATCACATAATAGCATAAAATTCACTATTTATTTACGAAACTATAATCTCTAATTGCCATTTTAATTTTTTAATAGTAAAATAGTACTAGGTGATGGGGATGAAACATATTTTAATTTTTATTATCAAAATCTATCAAAAAATCCCTGGTAATTTTCATAATTATTGTCGCCATACCCCTACTTGCTCGTCTTATGCTATCGAAGCATTAGAAAGATATGGAGCGATTAAGGGTTCTAAATTAGCATTTAAAAGAATAATTAATTGTAGGCCACATGGAACATTTGGTTATGATCCTGTCCCTACTGAAGGAGGAAAATAATGAAAAAATATTTATTTCTATTATTAATGATTATATCTGCAATTACTCTAACTGGTTGTTTCAAACGAGATGAAATGGAAGATATTAATGTTATCACTACCATTTATCCAATTGAATATATTACTAAACGACTTTATGGAACTAATTCCAGTGTATCAAGTATTTATCCAAAAGGAATTGATTATAACGAATATACAATGACTAATAAACAGATTAAAGATTTTAGTAATAAAGGATTATTTATTTATAATGGTTTAGATAAAGAAAGAGAATATGCTACTACTTTCCTAGATCAAAATAAAAAATTAAAAATTATTGATGCTTCATTTGGTATTAGTTATGATAGTAGTCCTAAAGAAGTTTGGTTAAACCCATCTAATATGTTAATGATGGCTCAAAATGTTCGTAATGATTTACAAAACTATATATCTAATCCATATATGATTGAAGAAATAGATGACTCATATAATAGTTTAAAAGTTGATATAACACAAATTGATACTGAATTTAATAAAATAGCAGAAAGTGCAAAAAATAAACAAATAATTATTTATGATGAATCATTTAATTTTATTAAAAAATATGGTTTTGAAGTTATTAATCTAACTGAAAAAGGAGAAGTAATTGATAAAAATCTAAAATTAGCACAATCATTATTATCTAATAAGACTCTATCCTATATCTTTATTTTAGATAAAAATGAAGAACCTACTACTATTAAAAACTTAGTAAGTAAATATAATTGTGAATTATTAAATCTTAACACGATAACTATTATTACAGATGAAGAAATAAATAATAATGATGATTATTTATCAATTATGTATAATAATTTAGAAGAAATTAAAAAAGAAGTATATCAATAAAAAAAAGAGGTAACTCTTTTTTATTTTGTAATAAAGTTAACTCTTTTAATAATTCTATCTTTTCCTAACAATTTCATTATTTCATATAAATCTGGTGTCATTGATTTTGTAGTTAATGCTACTCTTAAGACCATACTAACATCGGCAATATTTCCTTTATACTTATCAGGATTTTCTTTATATTCTTTCATATCACTGGCATAGTCTAATTCATCACATAAAGATTTAATCTTGTTAAACCAAGTTTCTTTATCATCAGCAACATCATAATATTTATCAACATATGTATTTAAAATAGTATTTATTTCATTTATACCATTAATCGTTTGCCATTCATAATCTTTATTAACATCATCAAATAATTCATCATACATATACCAAATATGATTTTTAATTTCCGAATAACAACTAAAATCTTTTCTAGGTTTTTTTTGTTCTCTTTCAATGTTTAAAACTGATACTGTATAATCTTTATAATTATCTAGTAGAGTTTTAAATTCAATATCGTATTCTTTCGCCCAATTGTACAGATTATTATACACTTGACTAGCATTTAATTTAGAAATGTAGTTCTTTGATATATTCATTAATTTCTCTAAGTCAAATAATGATCCACTAGTTGGCATTTTGGCAAATGTAAATTGAAAATCTTGATATCCCTTATCCTGGTTCTCAGCAAACCATTGCTCAAAATTCGAGTTTAATAATGTGGAAAAGTATAACTTAACAGCTTCAGTTGGAATACCTCGCTCATGATAAAAACTAATTGCTGCTTCCGGATCTTTACGCTTACTAATTTTTCGAACAGTATCACCATCTTTTTTGTTTAATGGTAAAAAATGTGAAAATTTTGGTGGAATAAATCCAAAAGCATTCCAAATCTCTAAATGATAAGGAACGGATGATATGTATGAATCATCTCTAGTTACTGTAGTAATCCGCATCAAGTGATCATCAACAACATGAGCAAATGCATATGGTGGAATTCCATCAGATTTTAATAAAACATGATCTATGTCATTTTCAGGCAATTCAATTCTACCTTTAATTAAATCCTTAAAAACTATTTTCTTGTTAAAATCTCCCCTACTTTTAAGTCTAATAACAAATTGTTCACCGTTGTTTATTTTTTCTTTAATTTCTTCATATGTCAAACTACGACATTTTGCATATGGCCCGTAATATCCTACTCGTGCTTTTATTTGTTCCTGCTCTTCACGCATTTTACTTAAATCTTCTTCAGTACAAAAACAAGGATATGCTAAATCATTCGCTACCAAATGTTTTGCAAAAGCTGCATAAATATCTTTTCTTTCACTCTGAATGTAAGGTCCGTAATTACCTCCAGTAATTGCACTCTCATCAATTGTATAATTATACTCATTTAAATCTTTGATAATTAATTCAATACCATTATCAATCGCTCTCTTAGCATCAGTATCTTCGATTCTTAGTATAAAAACACCGCCACTTTGATGCGAAAACACCTCAGGAATAAAAGAACCATATAGATTTCCCATGTGAAGTCGGCCTGTTGGACTAGGAGCAAATCTTAATACTTCAATTCCCTCGCTTAAATTTCTTTGCGGATATAATCTTTCATAATCTTCAACTGTCATATTAACATTAGGAAATAACAATTGTGCTACTTCTTTACAATTCATAATAATCCTCCTTAAAATAAAAAGATGCTACCAAAAGGACGAATTATTCGTGGTACCACCTTAATTATACTTATTATCTTAACGCGATTAACGAAATATCTTATATACGATATTTATCTCCAAAGTTTCTTCAAATAATTTTATAATTAGTTTGCACCAGTCACTAACTCTCTTAATATAAAAAATATTTTACTTCTCTTCTTCTTTGATTTCTTCTAAAGTATATAACCAAACTTTATTTTTGTCAATAATATTCAATTTTTATTCCATACTAATATTGGTGATATTATGCTAGTAAGATTAGGTTATGTTTCAATTACAAAAACAGTTGATGACTTAAATTTTAATACTATTAATTACACTAATTATAAAAAAGAAGATAATATCGAGAATTTAAAAAAAATTATCAATCAAAACCTAGATACTTTAAATAGTATTATTGATTACAACATTAAGAATAATATTCATTTTTATCGTATTACCTCATCATTAATCCCATTAGCCACTAAAGAGGATGTCATATTCGATTATTTAACACCTTTTTTAGATAGATATGAAACAATTAAAAATAAAATAAGTAAAAGTAATATGCGTGTCGATATGCATCCTAATGAATATACAGTTCTAAATAGTACCAGAAAAGATGTATTGGACAATACATACAAGATATTACAATATCATAGTGATATTATGAATGTTTTAGGTGTAAATAATCCTATTTTGATTCTTCATGTTGGTAGTAGTACTCTAGGAAAGAAGAATTCAATCAGTCGTTTTAAAAACAATTTTAATAAATTACCAACTGATACCCAAAAAATGATTGCCATTGAAAATGATGATAAAACTTTCAATGTATTAGATGTATTAACTTTATGTGAGCAAATAAATGTTCCGATGATTTTAGATTATCATCACTATATATGTAATCATGATAATGACATTAAAGACTATTTACCCAGAGTTTTTGCCACATGGGAAACAACTCCTAAAATGCATTACTCCAGTCCTAAAAGCAAATTAAAAAAAGAAATTCGTAGTCATCATGATTACATCAATGTCGATGAATTTATTGAAATGCTAAATATTATTAAAAACTATACTGATAAAATAGATATTATGATAGAAGCAAAAATGAAAGACATGGCAATATTCAAATTAATTAGAGAGTTAAAGTATAAAACTAATTATCAGTTTATCGATGAAACAACTTTTATTATTGATTAAATTTTTCCACAATAAAACCCTCTTACCAAGGGTTTATTTTTTTAATGGCGGAGCAGGAGGGATTTGAACCCTCGCACCAGTTACCCGGTCTACACCCTTAGCAGGGGCGCCTCTTCAGCCTCTTGAGTACTACTCCATATAGGCATAAATGTATTATAAATGATTCGTAGTATTATTTCAAGAATTTTTATGATAAAATATTATTGTTTGAAGGAGTTTGATAAAAATGGATTGTATTTTTTGTAAAATTATTAATGGTGAAATACCAAGTTATACAATATATGAGGATGATATTGTTAAATGTTTTCTTGATGTCAATCCCAATGCTAATGGACATACCTTAATTGTTCCAAAAAAACATTATATTGATATTCAAGATATTGATATTGACACTTTAAGTCATATTAATAAAGTATCTAAAGAACTATATCAATTATTATATGATAAGTTTCATTTTTTAGGATTACGGGTTGTTCAAAACAATGGTATTTATCAAGATGTAAAGCATTATCACATGCACTTAATACCAGCTTACAAAGATAAAGATTTACTTGATGTAAAAGAAGTTTACGAAATCATAAAAAAATAAAAGGAATTACACCTTTTATTTTTTTTATTAACAACCTATAAAAGAACTAAACATAATTGCTAGTAATATGTATAAAACTACTACTATTAGGAAACCAGAACCTCCTTGATGCCTTGAAACTGGTTGATTACAATCGTTTGTGCCCATGTTAACACCTCCTTTTTAAATCCATGCACCTAGTATAATTACTAGTAAAATAAATAGTACTAATACAATTGCAGAAGATGAAGCATAACCCATAATATAATTCCTCCTTTTTTATTGTTCTAGAATATTTTATGGAATATATCAAAATTGTGTGAATGTTTAGCGTCTATTATTGTCTTTTTTTTAATAATTTGTTAGAATAAATGTATATTGCAATTAAGGAGGATTACAATGAAAAAATTTTTAAAAACACTATTAGTTTTCTGTGGTATTTTATTAATAGTTAGTGGTTGTGGCAAAATACCTGTAGCAAAGAATGGAGAGGAAGATGTTCTAAAACTAAAGGATACAGATGTAACAGTTACTACATTATATGAAGCTTTGAAGGATAAATATGGTGTAGAAGTTATGGTTAATTTAATCGATAAAATGGTTTTAGAAAAAGAATATCCAACAGATGAAGATGAAACTACCTATATTGATCAACAAGTTAAAAGCGCTAAAGACTATGCTAAAGAAAATAATGCATCTCTTAGTTCACTACTAGAATATAATTTTGGTATATCTACTGAAACCGAATATAGAGATCTATTATCATTAAGCTATAAAAGAAACTTAGCAATTGAAGATTATGTTGAAAGTACAATAAAGGACAAAGAAGTTAACAATTATTATAAAAATAGTATTAAAGGAGATATCAATGCAAAGCATATCCTAGTAGCACCTGAAACTGCTGATGGAATGACCGCAGAAGAAGAAAAAGCTGCTAAAGCAGCCGCTTTAAAAACTGCTAAAGCAATCATTAAAAAATTAAAAGATGGTGAAGATTGGGATAAACTTGCTAAAGAATATTCTGATGATGATAGCAACGCTGATAAAGGCGGAGATTTAGGCTGGTTCAACACTGGTAAAATGGAAGAATCTTTTGAAAAAGCTGCTTATGCTTTAAAGAAAGGAAAATACACAACCACTCCTATCGAAACAAGCTATGGCTATCATATTATATACTTAGTTGATACCAAAGAAAAACCAAAACTTGAGGATGTTAAAGAGGAAATAATTTCAACTTTAATAAACAACAAGTTAGAAGAAAACACTAAATTACAGTACACAGCTTTAGAAAAACTTAGACAAGATGCTGGTTTAGAAATTTATGATGATGAACTAAATAAAGCATACAAATCTTATTTAAAATCATTACAATAAAGAAAATCACTTCATATGAAGTGATTTTTTATTTTCTAAAGCCTTTTTGATACATCTTTTGTTTTATTCTATATTCCAATTCATGCCCACTATACTTTTGACTAATCTTTTGATACGCCTTTTGATATTCTTTTTCGTATAATTCATCATCATTTACATTAATATTTTCTAAACAACTCACAATAATACTTTTATCATAGCCTTGTTTAATTAAATTATTCAATATATTATTCTTTAAAACCATTGTTGATTTATTTCGATTAGATTTAATCTGTTTTGCAATGTATTTATTAATCTTTTCAAATTGTAACTCATCATTAAATACTAGGATCTCATTATTAACAATACTGGGTTCAATACCTAACTGATCTAACTGAATCCTAATTTTAGATGGACCATCATTAGAATATGAAATTTTATCATGAATATATGCTTTAGTAAAAACACCATCATTAATACAATTATTATTCTCCAACATTTTAACAACTTGATTACTAATTTTGGGATTAATATCTTTTTTATTTAAAAATAGTACTATCTCTTTTTTACTACGCAATCTTTTTTTTATATAGTTTAATGCTAACATATAATAACTATATATATCATTATCCTTGATTATTTCATCTAGTTTATTTTTATCAATATCACTATTTAATAATAATTGATGTTTAATAATAATATCATCATATAATACTAATTCTAAATCATTAATAATAACTTTATATTTACTACCGGATATTCTCTTATATTTCTCTACTTTCATAATCCTCCCCAACTAAAAACTTAATTATTTTTTTACAATAATTAAGCCATCAGCTACCTCTTCTAAAGCTTTGCTAAGATTTTTTGTAGTTTTGTATTGATCAATAGGTTTCTGTAAATAACCAGTAGTTTCAATTTCATCACTACGCTTAGCAATTATATGAACCAATTCATATTTTGATTCCACGATATTTAACAATTTATCAATTGATGGATAAATCACTATATCACTCTCCCTAGTTTAAGCATAAAACTTATTAGTGTGTTTTGCAAGCAAATGACAAAAACTTGACATTATTTGACAAGGTTTCTTAATCCATTCAGTATTTCTACCATAGCCCAAGTATCTTGTTTACAGTAATTAATTAACGCTTGATAATTAAAATCATACTCTTCTTCAGTCATTTTATTAAAATTTGAGTATGTAACTAGTGCCTCAGTGCCATTCTTTACATCTAAATCACTATACGACAAATTAGAGAAAATAGGTAGCACTTTTTTTATCGAATATGAACCATTTAATTTAGGATTATAATAATTAATTACATCTAATTTTTCTTCTATACCTAAATTTTTATATAATTCTATATTATTTCTAACTAAATATAAAGTATCAAAGCTATGTTCTGGACTAGTCATTTTTTTTAATTTACGCTTTACATCTACATCACTAAATAACTCACTCAATTCTTTTAAACGTGCTCGCTCAAATGGAACATTATGAGCTAATACAGTACCACCATTATCTATATCAATATATTGACATAAAGCTAAACCAATTTCTTCACGATAATCTTTAACATTATCTTTTGCTAAATACCCAAAATTATCTTTTTCCTTATCGCAAATCCCAGGTTCTCTTTCAATATGTAATGAAAATTGAAATGGTGATTGCGTATAACATTTCTCATTTTTAAATCTAGGTAAAGGACAAGGAAAAGTTTCAAAATCCAAATGATATATCGGATACTCTAACGACTCTAATCCCACTTTGATTTTATTTTTATCAATATAAGTTGTATCATGTAAAACACAAGTTCTTTGAATTATATTCGTAATACTATTTAAGTTTTCTTCCGGCACATCAAGAACACTCAAAATTCCTTCATTAACTAATTCCAGTTTAGTCAATCCATTTATTTTTGGAACTCCTAAATAAGTTAATACCGAATTATATTTAGGTATCTTATTAAAACAAATTGGTTGAAATTTGCACATAGTTTTCTTTTTATATTCACAATAATTGCCTAAAGGATATTCGCTGTCATCCATCTTTTTTAGATATGATTCAACTCGATCAAAATCTAGTTTAATTTTATCCATATACTCTTTGGTTATTTTAGTTAAATCAATTAATGAAATTATTTCATTACCATTATCATCAATTTCATAAACATTTTTACCATCAACAACTTTACCATTATAAACATAATCACAATTTAAAACTGCTAAATAATACCTGTGATTATCTAAATCACCATGATTCGCTTTCAAATCTTGCTCAACAATATATCTTTGAACTGCTAAATCATAAATATAATGTCCTAAACTATGATATCGATCAAATAAATGTGAGCGATATTTTAAATATTTTTCTTCTGGTATATCTGGATCCATTTTATCTAATTCTTCTAATAAACAATAAATACCTCTCGCATCTTTTTCAAAAATAGAATGCTTAACTCCTTTAATACTAGGACCTAAACTTTTAACTTTGTTGCTAGTTGTAGCCTTAGCTTCAATAATGTCAAATGTATTATCATGTTCATTGTAAATATCAACATAACATAAATATCTAATACCATTCTGTAAGAAATCAAAAGATTCTTGTTCTGGAGTGTCTAAAGAGTACTTAAAACTACCATTTAGGTGTCTCTTGCAATAATCCCCCGCCAACAATTCAACTTCTTTATAATAGGGTAATAAGGCCTTTAATTGCTCATCTATAACATCAATTAAGTCATGTTCTTCTTCATCATACATGTTACCTATTAATTCTTTAATTTTCTCATTTTCTTCTTCTTTCAAATATTCAGTTAAAGACATTGGACTACTCAAAAAATCCTTTTTTATCTTGTCAAGGGCAACATATCTAGGACATCTAATATAATTAATAAACTTAGTTTTAGTTACGGCCATGTTTTACTCTCTTTTCTAATATATTTTTAAACTTTTTTTTCTTATATCCAATCATATTTTGATAAATAACAAATAAATATAATGCCAATGCAAAATTTTTTGGAAAAGCTAACGCTAATGTTTTGATTTTTAATTTATTATTATTCATTATTAAATAATACAAACTTTCATTAATTATTTGACCATCAAAATTACGACGAGTAATCTTATCATCAGCTATTTTTTGAAATAAAATATTATAGAACTGATTATATGTATATATTTTTGTTATATCCATTTTATAAATTCTACCAAGTTGATCAATATTACTTGAGAAAAGTGAAATCATATATTTATCATCTTTTAAATGACGATAAATACCATTATAAACAGGATATGCAAACGATTTTTTTAGTCGATTAGTTGCTGTTAAAATAATATTTTCAAAATTTCTAACATATGTTCTTCGATAGCGATAATAATTAAACATTAAATTATTCTTTTTAAAAGTATATAATCTACCATCCAATTTTTTATAAGCTTTCATAGTATCGTTATACCCTAAAGCAATCCTAAATTTTGCGTCATTTGGGGTAAAAGATAAAAATGAACCAATTTCAACTGAAGGTGCAATTATTTTAGTATTAACATATTTACTATCTACTCTTTTCTTTAATCCAATAGCTTTTAAATCTACTGCAATTATCTCATCAGCTCCCATATCAATTGCTAAATTAATTGGCATAACATCAAAATAGCCACCATCTAAAAATTTTTCATTGTCAATTTCTTTTGGTCTAACAACCGGAAAACAAGTCGCTGAAGCGATAATATAATCCACCAGTTTCCCTTTTGGAATATCACTTTTTTTTAAGACAACAGCTTTATTTTTAGTAACCGAATATGTTACTAATCCAAATTCAGTTTTTGAATTACGAACTTTATCTTCATTAATATATTTTTTTAATATTTCTTCCATCTTAGTTAAATCTAATCCACCATTATTAACAAATGCTTTAGCTAATTCAAAATAGAACTTAGTTTGTCCATCCTTAGAATACAAATCATAATCAAAGTAAAAAACATCTTTGGTATTAATTTTATACCAAACATCTTCCGCTAACTTAAAATCATTTTGTGCAATAATTGCACCATTTACAGCACCAATCGATGTCCCCGTAACAATATCAAAATTGATACCCAATTTTCTTAATGCTTTCCATACACCAAATTGGTATGAACCTCTAGCCCCACCACCAGATAACACTAAAGCTCGTTTCATATGATCACCTTACTTTAAGTATATCAATTTATTCGTTTTAATGCATTAAAAAAGACTTAAAAAGTCTTTTTAATATCAAATTTGGCGAAATTTTACAAGAATTATACTTATTTTAGTATCTCTTCAAATATTGGTACAACACCGATACTATCACCAGCAACCGCAATCGGTTTATATAAGACATGCCCCGGATATTGATTTCCTTCAATTAATACTGGTCCTTTTTTACTTAAGCAAACATCCCATCCAACCATTCTAACTTCTTTTACAACCATTGCACTCTCTAATGTTAAATCAACTATTTGTTTCCATTGAGGAATTTGAAATCCTGCAAATTTAACATTTGTATTGGGATGACATTCAAAGATTTCACCTTTTGCATTAATGGCATCAGTCACAATTACACCAGTTTTTATATCGATAGTTGCCACCATACCACCATTATTATAGTTATCAACAATATTATTGTTAGAACCAACTCTAATAATTGCAGTCGCAACTTTAGGAACATTATGTTTATCAATAATAGTTACTATTCTAACTGTATTAACACTATTAGGATGAAGTGATGCTATAATGTCATTTTGACTAGCTACTTCCTCTACTAAAGGAGTATTATCTTTTAATAATTCATTATATAATTTTTCATAATCCTTGCAATCACTCATTTTTATTTTTCTAACACCTTTACCACAAGAAAGATCGTTAGGTTTTACTATTATATAATCTTTATCTTTAACAAATTTATCAAATTCTTTTTGATTTTTTCCATCTAAATATAGCCAATCTCTTCCTAAATACTTATTAAACTTAGCATTAAACTCATTCTTATTATCAAAGATATGCCAATAAGCTTTAGGGTTTAATCTTTTAACATATTCATTATTTCTACCTCTAGTTACAAGGTCTTTTCTTTCTTTTTCATTAAGTTCATACATTCTAAAGAAATCATAATCAACAAAACCAGCTTGATGTCTAAAACCACAATAAATAATATCAAAGAATATATATATTTTAGATCGATTATACTTCTTTGCAACTTTATCAATTAAAGTAAACAAGTTTTTATAATCCATCTTAAATATTCTTGCTATAACATATTTGAATTTTCCCATAATATCTTTCTCCTACCCGTGATCTGTTATAATAAATCTAGCATTTTCTCTTCTAAAATAAGCTATTCTTTCATTATAAGCGGCAATTGCGTCTTCTTCATAAGGTATTTTATCAGTTATGCCTAATAACCCATATAAATGTTTAACAAAATATGGATTCATTATCAAGAAAGGTCCTAATAAATACGTTGCATAAAAGTTCTTATAATGTATTCCCTCTTTTTTACTTGCCAAGTCACTTCCCTTACCACCAAGCACATCAATAAATGAATGTTTTATATCAAAACATTTAGAAAATTGATTTCGATGACCGATAATCTCAATATCATTAAATTTACCCATAAACCATGAAGCATGTTTTTTTGTAAAATCTTTTTCAACGTAATAATTCATTATATCTAAGGCCTTAGTTTTCTTACCATTTTCTAAGATATATTTACCAAATAATTCAAGCGCGTTACCGGTTAATAAAAATATAACATTATCATCGACCATTTTCTTTAGTTTATCTCGATGCGGTTTAAGTTTATCTAGAATTAAATAAGTTCTATTATCTCTTATATTACCCATATAAATCATATCTACTTTATGTTTTACAAAATAAGGTTCATCATTAAATTTTGTATAAATTACTTTTACTTTCTTACAATTCTCTAATAACATAGCATTGTATATTTCACCATACATATTACTAAATTCACTATATAAGACTTCTATCGTTTTCATTCAATCACCCCATCCATTCTATCTTTGATGTTCTGAATTACTTCTTTACCGGCATTACCAGAATCAACATCATGAACTATATATACAATACTATCATCAAGCGATAGATATTTATAAGCATCTTTATAGTCTTCGGCAATAAATAGTTTATCACGATCTACTTTAGCCAATAACAATCTTAATTTAAAATCTAAAGTTCTTCTACCAGTAATAATAATTTTTTTAACACTTTTATCAGTTAATAACTCAAAATCATTATCATATAACCAAGTAATTGTTTCTTGAGCATTGAAGTATATATCTTCATCCATTATTAATATTAATTCTTTATCTCTTTTATCTTTTAAAATACTTTCGAATACCATAGATGGAGCAGTACCATTTTGAGCTTTACCGCATCTTCGATACATTTCGATTCCTTTATAACTTTCATATCCTTCTCTAGAACTAGGAATATCAATAGTTTTCAACAATTCATTAATCTTTTTAGGTTTATAACCAAGTTCACTAAATAAGGCGATAATCATTGTTTCATTATATATATTAAATATTGAAGATGATACAACTGCATATTTATCACTATTAACAATTATGTTATCTTGTTTAATTCCATTTAAAACATAGTCCCCCGGGAAATTCTTTAATCCACAATTTGGACACACAAACTTACCCATATGTCGATAATGTCTATATTCATATTCAATTACACTATTACATCTAGGACATGTTTTAAATTCTGGTGAAAAACCTTCATAGGCATCTTCATTAAATATTTTATCGGCACTAACAAATATTCTTTTATTGTTCTCTCCTAAAAATGAACTTAGTGGATCCATCGCATTTACAATTAAAATAGTATCTTTTGAAAGTCCTAATCCTTTATCTAATATCCCAAATATATAATCAGGATATGCATTTCTTCTTATTGAATCTCTACATAAATTAGTTACTAACATATAATTAGGTTTTATTTGAGGCATACACTCAACAGTTGTAATCTCATCACATTCTAAAACACAAATATCAACAGTACTCTTATTAAAAATATTTACGGTATCAAGTAATGATCTAATATGTCCGGCTACCTGATTAGCCCCCCAATAATTATAAACAACTTTCTTTCCATCATGCATCAACATATTTGCAACCATATCAGTTACAGTTGTTTTACCATTAGTGCCAGTTACCATTATCACTAACTCAGGTTTTTTTAGTTTTTCAAGCATATTAGGGCATATTCGAGCGGCAATTAAACCAACTCTATCACTTTTTTTATGACAAAATGTATCGGTAATCAATAAATAAAATTTTGAAAACCATAACGCAATATAAAATCTCATAATTACTTTCTCCTTACTTTGTTTTTTAACTTGTCAATTATATCATAACCAAAGACTTCATTTAAAAGTCCAAATTTATATGTAGATACAAAATATATAATTACTGAAATTAAAACATATACGAACAAATAAATAAGCATTTTTAAATAACCATATTCTAGACTTAATGGTAATAAAAAGTACATAATTACTAATACTATTACCATTAATATATTTGAAACAATTAATTTAGCAGTATACTTTGAAATAGTACTTACTTTATAACCCACAATCTTTTTTAAATCATTAATTGATAATAGTATGGAAATGCTAAGACCAATGATTGATGCACAAGAAGTTCCAACGTATGGTGTAAGTCCAAATCTATTCAATAATAAGATAATTGGTATATCCAAAATAGCATTAATTAACAACCCAATTATAGCATTCTTGTATACTTTTGTAAACTTCTTCATACTCTGCAAAATCGAATTTAACACCACATATAAACAGTATATAAAGTTAACTATTGCCGAGAAAATTAATAGTAATCCACCATATGCACTTTCACCATAAAATAGAAAATATACGTATTTTGACAAGAACGCTATTCCGATTGTAGTAGGAATTGCAATTATTAATACCGTTTTCAATGCTAATGATATTTTATTGTTAACCAGGTCATATTCTTTTTTGACATAATGATTAACCATATGGGGAATAATATTAACAATCATTCCCATCGCAATTGCCGTTATTAAAACACATATTTTAGGCGCCCATGTTGAAATAATACTAGCGATTACTTCACTCGTATAAGGTTCATATCCTATTTTTGATAATCCTATTATTATTAATTTGATGTCAACGATATTGTATAAATCATTAATAACAGTTATTAAAATCATTGGTATACTAAATGATAGAATTTTTTTAACTAAACTTTTTGAAGTTGGAACAACCTCATCTTCAATGATTTCATCACTTTTAAGTTCTTTAATTTTCTTTCGTTTAAGTGATAAATAACAATATGCAACAATTCCACCAACTAAAGCTCCTAGCAATGCAATAGAAACACCATATACTACATTTTTTTTAAACACGATAATTGTTATATAAGCTCCTAACAAAACAACAACTATCCTAACAATTTGTTCAATAACTTGACTAATTGAAGAATAAGTAACATACTTATGAGCTTGAAAATATCCTCTTAAAACACTTAAAAACGGTATAACTAATAAACATAAAGAAACACTTCTAATTACTATTTTTAATTCATTGATTGAAGTTGTGCCTTCTATATTTGATACAAAAAAGCTACCGATTTGACCTGCAAATATAAATATTAGTGTAAATATTGTAATTGATATGCCAAAAATAAGTTTATTTGCTACTTCAAAAGATTTTTTCTTTGTTTTAAACATATTAAGTGAATTATACTCACTTAATATAATGCATAAAGCCGTAGGTATCCCTGCGGTTGTTATATTTAAAAGCAAATTATATATTTGATATGCATAATTATATAAAGTACCACCTTTTTCACCAATTATTGCATAAAGTGGTATTACATATAAACATCCTAATACTTTTATTACCAAAATAGAAATATATGTTATTAGAGTTCCTTTTACAAAACCATCTTTTTTTATTGCCATTGTTTGAACCTCCGTAATATCATGTAAATAAATTGTAAAAAATGCTTTAATTAGTTATTAAGCATTTTGTTTTTTTCTTTTTTTCTTTTTTTCTTAACTTCTCTGATTAGTATCAAAGGTGTTTGTTCTTTATTTTGACCAGCAGGATTATCTTTAATCATTCCTAATAATTGTTCATCTGTATATTTTATAACCGAAGCATAACCTAATAATTCTTGTCCTAAATCATTAGCATCTACAATCATACACATAATACCTAGTTTTTCATATATCTCATCACATACACCACTAGGATTAAGTGGCATTTCAACACCAATATCTTTATATTCAGCCCATACATGATCATAAAAACCATCTAGTCCACTAACTTCTTGTCCTACTATTTCATAAAAGACCCCTCTTTTACCAAATAATTTAGTAACCCCAGATGCGAAAGCGGCATATAAGCATTTAAAAGCGCCAACTTTATCAATTGCATATTGCATTTTAATTGTTTCACCAACGCCAACACCAGTATCAGGATGAGATGCAAATTTAGATAACAATTTCGCTAAGAAACCAATTTTTATATCTTTACGTTTTACAATTCGTCCCTGACATAAAGCTATTATCTTTTCACTGATTGATACTACATCCCCTTCTTTATATAATGGGCTAACATACTTTTCTATAATATCAATATATGATTCACCTACATTAACAAAATGTGTCTTAATAGCATGACGTTTAAATACTTTTCTACCTACTTTAATTTCTACTTTTTTATTTTCATTACTTTTAAATTTCATATTATTACCTCTTATATAATTATATCATACCCATTTTAGATAATCATTATTATTTTTACATAAAAAAAGACTATAAAGTCTTTAATGATTACTTATATTCTTACCATAATAATTAACTAAAATCCTAGAAGATTGTTCATTTGAATCAGGTATCTCTTCATAATCACTTTTAATATAATCAATAAAACCCCATTTAAAGTATATTGAAATATTTCTTGTTTCACTAGGTTCAACGCCTAAAGTTAATCTTTCAAATCCTCTACTCTGTAAATCATTTTCCATAAAATTATATAACTTAGAAAAATAACCCATTCCTTCATACTCTTTATTAGTTCTAAATGCTGTTAAATATGCAATTTTATCACCAACCAAGTTCTCTTTATTTTGCATATCTAAATCTTTATCAGATATTATTGCCGTACATTCAGTAATTATCTCACCATTTAACAATCCCATATATACAATTCTAGTTTCCTGGTTTCTAATTGCATGTTTTTTATACTCCAGCCATTCTTCTTTGTCTAAATGATTATCAATTTCCTGATCAAATTTCTTATTTATAAGATTCTCATCAGCAATTATACATATATATTCTTCTTTCATATTCACTCCTTAATAAAATTATAGCATAATAAAAAAAGACTATAAAGTCTTTTAAAAATTACAACATGATCCGCATTGCATTTGTGAAACTTGATTTTCTTCACAACATGAATAACTTGGCTGATATGTATGTTTATAAACATGATTATTAACTATTCTAGTTCTAATTGGACAGATGTGTGGTACATTATGCATAATTGTTCTTTGTACAACGCGTTCTTGCATTGGTTCTATAATAGGTCTTTGTTGACAACCAGACATACCAGACATACTAGATGTGTTGTATCCTTGATTAACATCTATATCGATGTCTCCTTGGTTATTATCAATATCAATCATTGCATCTTGCATAGGCATATTCATTATTGGAGCTCTAAAGCCATTTCTAAACATTATAAATCCCCCTATCTAGTTTTATATTATTCTAAATAGGAGGATTGTGTATATGTCTTTTACCTATTTTAAAACGGCATTTTAAAGTTTCCTTGTGACATTTGTTTCATCATCTTTTTACTATTTTCAAATTGATCTAGCATTCGATTAACTTCTTGAACACTTCTACCTGATCCCTTGGCAATTCGTTCTTTTCTTGACGCTTTGATAATACTAGGATCTCTACGTTCTTGTGGTGTCATTGAAAGTACAATTGCTTCAATATGAGCGATATCTTTAGGATTAATATTAACCTTATCTAATCCTGCTTTCTTAGCACCCGGAAGTAATTTTAATATTGATTCAATTGAACCTAATTTCTTCATTTGTTTCATTTGACTTAAGAAATCATCTAGATCATATTTACCACTTTGCATCTTTTTTAAAGTATTTTTGGCATCTTCTTCATCAATTACTTCGTTAGCTTTATCAACAATTGATAAAATATCACCCATCCCTAAAATTCTTGATGCCATTCGATCAGGATAAAATTCTTCTAAACCATCTAATTTTTCCGAAACACCAACAAATTTAATAGGTACATTAGTTAAATGTCTAACTGATAATGCCACACCACCACGAGTATCACCATCTAATTTAGTTAATACAACACCCGTCAATACTAATTTTTCATTAAATGTTGTGATAACATTAATAGCATCTTGTCCCATCATACTATCAATTACTAACAATGTTTCATCAATATTAACATTATCCTTAATATTAATTAATTCATCCATTAGTTCTTCATCAATATGTAATCTACCAGCTGTATCTATAAGTATATAATCAAAATGATTTTCTTTAGCATAAGAAATAGCATTTTTGGCAATTTCAACTGGATTATTATTTTCACTGTATACTTCTATACCCAATTCTTTTCCAATTTGTTTTAATTGATCAATTGCGGCAGGACGATAAATATCACAGGCAACAAGTAAAGGTTTACGATTATGCTTTTTACGCAAAAGATTTGCAATTTTACCAATTGTTGTTGTTTTACCACTACCTTGTAGTCCTACTAACATTAAAACACAAGGTTTTTTAGTTACTTCAATATAACTTTTATCGCCACCTAATAAATTTTCTAATTCATCACGGATAATTCCTACAAATTCTTCACCCGGAGTTAAACTATTACGAACTTTTTCTCCTAAGGCTTTTTCTTTTACTTTTTCAGTAAATTCTTTAACAACTTTATAATTAACATCTGCTTCTAATAATGCTAATCTAACTTCTCTGATCATTGGTTCAATATTATCTTCAGTTATTTTGCCATAACCTTTGATATTTTTAATAGCACTTTGTAAGCGATCACTTAAATTCTCAAACATATTAATCATTCCTCACTAATAATTAATTATACAATAAATATGATATTTAAACAACAAAGTGAATATGTTTAATTAGGTGATTAAATGCTTATAAAATACACTAGTAAAGAAAAAGAACTGTTAGCAAGATTAATGCGTGCTGAAGCCCTAGGTGAAGGTGATTTAGGAATGCTAATGGTTGGAAATGTTATTATTAATCGAGCGCTAGCTGATTGTTTAACTTTTAAAAATATCCGTTCTATAACCGATGTAATTTATCAAAATCCTGGAGGTTTTACCGGGGTGAATAGTCCATTGTTTATTGGTAAACCAACAACTAAAGAAAGTCAATTAGCTGAAAGAATTCTAAGGGGCGAATATTATTATCCCGCAACAAATGCTTTATGGTTCTATGCTCCTGCTACCGGAAATCCTTGTGTCAGTTATTGGTATGAGCAAAGAAATTCTGGAAGATATAAAGATCACTGTTTTTACGTACCATATCCTAATGTTTGTAAAGAAATACATTAAACGAGATATCTCGTTTTTTTTCATAAAAAAAGCAGTTAACTGCTTTTTGGTATTACCAATGTTTGACCTATTGATAAATCATTACTAGTTAGATTATTTGCTTTCTTCAATGCATCAACCGTGACATTATTAGCATTAGCAATAGCATATAAATTATCACCAGATTTAACTACATATGTTTCAAAAGTCTCTGTTTGAGGAATCAATAATTCTTGTCCAATTGTTAAACTGTTATTCGTTAAATTATTATATTCTTTTAATTCATTAACATTTATACCATACTTTTTAGCAATTGACCATAAACTGTCGCCTTTTTGCACAACATATATTACTTTTCCCTCTTCCGCTGTTTCTGTTTGTGGAATTACTAATACTTGTCCTGAAGATAATAAATTATTGGTTAAATTATTTGCTGTTTTTAATTCTTCAACCGTTATTCCAAAGTTATTAGCGATTGACCATAAACTGTCGCCCTTTTTAACTACATATTCTCCTTCACCAACAACTTCTTCGGTTGGAATAAACAGTTGTTGTCCAATACTTAATAGATTACTACTTAATCCGTTAGCCTGAATTAACTCATTAGGAGTTATACCATATTCTTGGGCTATTGAATACAAACTATCACCAGCTTTTACCGTATATACATTTCCTGGTGTCACTATCTCTTTTTCAACTGGAATCAATAATTGCTGATTAATTGATAATGCCGTTGTCCCTAAATTATTTAATTTAATAATTGAATCAACTGTCACTCCATATTTTTGAGCGATTGTATACAAATTATCACCTTTTTGTACATTATATACTAAATATTCGCCAGGAACAGTTACTTGTTTTTGTGGAATAACTAAAGTCTGTCCAACATTAAGAATATTACTAGTTAAATTATTAGCAGCCTTCAATTCATCAACTGTTACCCCATACTTATTAGCAACCGAATATAAACTATCACCTTTTTGTACAACGTAGACATTTGATCCTTCTGGTGCAACATAATTAGTCCCTGTATAATTCGCAAGGGCTCTAACAACACCTTCGGCATAATCTAACAAATTATTGCGAAGTTGCGTAACGTCATCGCCTGTAGAATCTAAGAATCCATATTCTACAATTACCGGTTGCGTTCTTCCGGTTTCACGATGAATAAAGTAATAATCTCTTGAAGGATTACTTGGTAATCTCCTTTGATAATACTTTCTAGGATTTTGCCCCGCTTTAGCAATCTCATCTAATATTGATTTAGCAAGTGCATCACTATTTCTAAGTGCATAAATAGTTTCGGCACCATCACCACCACCAGCATTAATATGATTAGATATGACAATTACATCTTTATCATTACCATAAGCATCAAGTATCCTTTGCGTCCTTTCGCTAGGGCTAAGTGTTTCATCAGTTGAACGTACTAGCTTAGCCGGAATACCTAATTCTCTTAATCTATCATATATATAAGTAGCTGCTTCCAAGTTTAAATCTTTTTCAATTAATCCATTACCTACAGCTCCTGGATCATCTCCACCATGTCCCGCATCAATCACAATTCCTTTTGTTGCTCTAAAATCCATTTAAATCACCTATATTAGTCTATGACAAATAGATAATTTGGTTAAAAATATTTATTGCAAAATTAGTAATAAAATAACTATTCAACTGTTACACTTTTCGCTAAATTTTTAGGCATATCTATATCACACTGTCGCAATTTTGCCGTTTCATATGCGATTAACTGTAATGGTGGAATTGCTAAAATTGCCTGAATAAATCTATTAGTTGATGGAATTAATACATCTTCTTCGCTTTCAGAGAATCTTGCTGTTGTTATTATATATGGATGAGCACCACGTGATTTTACTTCTGCAACATTAGATGTAGTCTTACCAAAAATGCTTTCATCAGTTATAATTGCAAAAACAGGAACACCTTTTTCAATTAACGATATAGTGCCATGCTTTAATTCTCCAGCTTGATAGGCTTCAGCATGAATATATGAAATTTCTTTTAATTTTAAACTTCCTTCTAAGCAAATAGCATAATCAATCTTTCTACCAATAAAGAATACATGTTTGCTTTGATATATTTCGTTTGCAATAAGTCTATATTGTTCTTTTTTATTTAATATTTCCGTTAACATTTTTGGAAGATTTCTATATTCCTCTAAAATTTCTTTTTCGTTAGTAATAAGTTTTTTCTTTAATGCCACTTTAAAACTAATTAAGGATAATACCACCACTTGTAGAAGATAAGCCTTCGTTGTTGCCACTGCAATTTCTGGGCCAGCCTCAATAAATAATTGTTTGTCTGATTCTCTGGCAATAGTAGATGTTTTGACATTCACTATTGCTAAAGTGTCTATATTATTTGATTTTGCTTTTCTCATTGCAGCAATCGTATCGGCAGTTTCTCCTGATTGCGAGATTAAAATTACCAAAGTTTTCTTATTATAAATGATGTTTTTATAACGATATTCACTAGCTACATCTATTTGTACTTTTGTATTAGCATATTCTTCTAGTAAAGCTTTTCCAACCATTCCAGCATACATTGCCGAACCACAGGCTACAATGTGTATCTCTTCATATTGAGACAAATCTGGCAATTTAGATAAATCATCTAGATATAAATTCATTAGTCGTTGTATTACAATTGGTTCTTCCATTATTTCTTTTAACATATAATGATCATAACCATTTTTACTAGTTTCTTCTTTTAAAATGTCAGCGGTTATAATTTTCTTTTTTATTTCTTTATCATCTTTAATAATACGAACACTATCATTACTTAATTCAGCGATTTCATTATCTTCTAATAAAATACATTGATTAGTATAATTAATAATGGCAGTAACATCACTCGCTATAAAACAACCATCTTCAGCTATTCCAACAATTAATGGGGATTCTTTTTTTACTGCATATAATTTATCAAATCCATCTACTATTATTCCCAGTGCATAAGATCCTTTTATTTCTGATATCGTTTTATTAATAGCAGCAATTGGATCATTCTCTAAGTATTTATTTATCAATGCCACAATTACTTCAGTGTCAGTATCACTTTTAAAATCTATACCTTCATTTTCAAGTTTTTCTTTTAATTCTTTAAAATTCTCGATTATTCCATTATGTACCAAAGTAACTTTACCAATTCTATGAGGATGAGCATTAGTTTCATTTGGTATTCCATGGGTAGCCCATCTTGTATGTGCTAGCCCCATAGTAGGAAATCCAATATGCTCTTTTTTTATTTTTTCCTCTAAGTTTACTATCTTTCCCACACTTTTAACTATTTGCAAACCGTCTTGCGTCTTTAAGACAATGCCTGCAGAATCATAACCTCTGTATTCAAGTTTTTTTAATCCATCCAATAATTTATTCAGATGATCATTTTTACCTATATACCCAATTACTCCGCACATATAACATTCTCCTTTTTTAATAATATATTTAATATATTATAATTAAAACGGTATAAAATTGCAACTTACCTCCCTATATTAAATGTCAACTTATGGTGTTTAGAACAATAAAAAAGATACTATTTGAAGTACCTTATTTACTAAATTAAACTATCTTCTTTGAATTATTTTTTTTAACTGTTTTTGCAGTTTTTTTCTTTGTCGTAACTTTCGTTGCACTTTTCTTTGGTTTAGGCTCTTCAATAGGTTTTACTCCTAATAATTTATTTAAAAATTTACCAACTTTTTTTATGATTTTATCAATATAATTTAATTCATATTCCTCGTAATTATATGATCGTAAGGCTAGAACCAAACAAATAACAAAAATAAAGCCCGCAATCATCCATCTAATACTACCAAATGCACCAAACATTTTATGAATAATTGGTGATCCAAAACATCTAGATAAATCACTATTACACCATGGTCTTGCAATAATTGAAATAATTATGCAAACTACATACAATATGCTAGCACCAAAACTTATAACAAATGCTTGCAATGCATTTTGTTTTACAAAATTACTCTTATTTTCAAGTACATAAATGATTAATGGTATAGCAAATATAACATAATTTGAAAAGGGTAAAAAACCAATAACTGATATAATTAAATATAATACAAATGATAATACATTAGCATCCATATCTAATATAGATGATTTATGGTTATTTATTCTTGCCATTCTAATCTCTCCTTAACACTAAAATATTATACAAAAAGAATTGAAAAAAGTCCACCCTAAGAAAAAAAGTTCATTAATTTGAACTTTTTCCTAATACTACATTAATAGTCGATGTCTTTTTATCTCTGATATATGTAACTTTCACTGTATCACCTACATTATGTTTATATAATGCATATTTTAGATATGCTGATGTTGGGGTTTTATCATCATCAATCTTGATAATAACATCTCCTATTTCTAATTTATTATACGCAGGTGAATCTTTTTCCAATACTGCTACTACCACTCCCTCAGTAATTGATCGATCAATACTAATGTTATTACGTAATAAAGTATATGTATCGCTAACATTAATCATTGAAACCCCTAATAATGGTCTTACTAAAGATTTTCCGCTTTCCAACGTTGCAATGTGCGTCATAACATCTTCAACAGGTATCGCAAATCCCATTCCTTCAATATTAGCATTAACAAGTTTTAATGAATTAACTCCAATGACTTCACCATTTGAATTAACTAATGGTCCACCGCTATTACCTGGATTAATTGCTGCATCTGTTTGTAATACTTTCATTACCCAATCACTTTGATAACCAGATATTGATACTTCAACCAATCGTTCTTTTCCTGATAGAATACCTCGTGTAACTGTGCCACGATATTCATAGTCTACTGGAGTTCCTACTGTAAATACTGTATCCCCCAATTTTGATTTACTTGAATCACCTATCTCTGCTACTTTTGTCACATAGCTCGCATCCATTTTTATAATTGAAATATCCATATATTGATCTCCGCCTACATATGTCCCTTCAACCTCACGATCATCTGATAATACCAACACTACCTTTTCCGAATTACCTGCTACATGATAATTAGTAATTATATATCCAAAACTATCATCTTTTTTATAAACAAAACCTGTCCCAGTAGACGAAACTTTATTATTTTTATAATTTTCTACAATTACTACTGCATCATATATTTTATCTACTGCATCCGCAATACCTGTTTCCGTTATAGTGACTTTATTTTCACATTTAGTATAACAGGAACCATTGTTAGCATTAACCATTTCACCTTCAGTTTGATCAAAATATAAATAAACAATTCCTCCACCTAGAAAAAACATTAATATAATGATTATTATAAATTTTAACTTATCATTCATTAAAATAAATCCTCCTTCGTGATATTCCTAATTTCATGCCAATTTTCAGGAAATCCCATTTCATCAAGTACTTTATTAATTGGAATACTCCTTAAATTATAATTTAAATCCACAATTGCTTTATCAATTTCTAATACCATGTCATTTACTTCATCATCTTGTAACATTGATTTTATAATAATAATTAGTGCAAATAAATCATTCTTTCCATAAACATATTCATTATCCATTATCGGTATATTAAGCCTACGATGATAAACTGTATCATCAATATAGCGCTGTGTTCGATTATCAAATACAATATCCTCATGTGCACAAATATTACGATAATTAGATAAGATTGTTAGATAATTAGTAAAAACATCTACATCTAATTTATACAAATCAATAATATCATATTGATCTTCTTTTTTTAATATGGAAAATAACTCTGAAACGATACCAAAAGATAGTACTTTTACTAAAACCCACATTGGAATATAACCATAATTATTAACATAATGCATTGTTGCTGAATGTTGTGTCGCATTAATCCTAATTTGTCTTTTCATTTTACCAATTAAATCATTAACCTGTTTTCTTTTATCCCCAGCACAATTAAAGTTATGAGGTTTCAAATAATCTTTTTCATGATAACCATATTTTTTTGATAACTGATATGAAATAATGGACTTAATATTATTTTCGATAATTAATATATTCTTAAACAAAATACTTCTTATTTTTCGATCAAACAAGAACAAACTATAAAATTCTTCAAATGTAGTCCCTGGAATAAATACCTTATTATTGCGAGAACGCATAAATAAATAACGATAACCATTTAAAAAGAAATAGTTTTCTCTTAACAATACTTCTTTGGCATATGCTTCGTTATCAACAATTAGTCCTTTTTCACGTAAAATAGCAATCTGTTCATCTAAACTTTTAAATACTTTTTCTTCCCTTTTATTCTGCACTTTAACTTCACCACTCTATGATAGTAGTATAACACAAATAATATGAAAAAAAAATGAATTATTCTAATTCATTTTATGAAATATTTTTACCAATCTTTAAACAAACTGTAAATATATTTCTCGATATCAAATGGTCTTAAATCATCGACCTTCTCACCTAAACCAATATATTTTACAGGAATATTTGTTTCTTCTTTTATTGCCAAGACAATGCCACCTTTGGCAGTACCATCTAGTTTAGTTAAAACAATCCCCGTTATATCAGTTATCTCCTTAAAACTTTTAGCCTGACTAATACCATTTTGGCCCGTTGTTGCATCAACTACCAATAGTGTTTCATGTGGTGCCTCTGGAATAAAGTTTTTAATTACTTTATTTATTTTACTAAGTTCATTCATTAAATTAGCTTTATTTTGTAATCTTCCAGCCGTATCAATTAATACAACATCGATTTCATTTTCTTTAGCCATCACTAGACCATCGTATACCACACTGGCAGGATCTGTTCCTTCATCTTTTTTTATGAAAAAACTGTTAGTGCGATTAGCCCATTCTTCTAGTTGTTCTTTGGCTCCAGCTCTAAAAGTATCTGCTGCAACCATCAAAACACTTTTTCCTTCGTTAATTAATTTAGATGCTAACTTACCAATTGTAGTTGTTTTACCGACTCCATTAACGCCAACAAATAAAATGACAGTTGGACCTAATTCTGCATATTTTATTTTATCAACAAGCACTTCGTTACCAACATAAATAATAAATAATTCATCAACAATTATTTCTTTCAACATATTAGGATCTTCGATATGCTCCATTTTAACACGTTCTCTTAATTTATCAACAAATTTTATAACAGTATTAACTCCAATATCTGCCATAATCAGTATTTCTTCAAGTTCACTAAAATATTCTTCAGTAATCTTATTATATCGATTAGTTAAATTAACTAATTTTGACACAAAATTCTCTTTTGATTTAATTAATCCCATATCATAACTGGTATCTTCTTTCTTTTTACCTAACTGTTTTAATTTTGCAAAAAATCCCATTTATATCACCTATATAAGAGTATAACAAATTATTTACTTTTAATCAAAAGTATAGTATAATTCTTAATGGTTGATTCTTTAATAAAAAAATCAAAAGAAAGGAGAAAATTTATGTTTAAGCCAGATAAGACTTATGTCTTTGCGTTAGGTGGCTTAGGAGAAGTTGGTAAAAATATGTATTGTCTATTACACAACGATGAAATTGTTGTAATAGATGCTGGAGTATTATTCCCAGATGCAGAATTACGAGGGATTGATTATGTTCTACCAGATTTTTCATTTTTAAAAAAGAATGAAAATAAAATTAGAGCCTTAATTATTACTCATGGACACGAAGATCATATTGGCGCCATCCCCTTCTTATTACAAGAAGTACATATACCTAGTATATATGCTCCAAATCAAGCTGCCTATTTAATACGCAAGAAATTAGAAGAAAGAAATAATAATTATAAATTTTTAAATGTTTATGATGAAAAAACCAAATTAAAATACAAATACTTTGAAGTTGAATTCTTTAGAACAACCCACTCAGTACCAGACTCTTTTGGTATATCAATTACCAGTCCTAATGGTACCATTGTTACAACTGGTGATTTCAAATTTGATTTAACACCAATCGGTCCACCAGCCAATTTATTCAAAATGGCGACAATTGGTAATCATGGTGTTACCTTGTTAATGAGTGATTCAACCAATGCGTTAGATGAAGGTTTTTCTGCAAGTGAATCTAAAGTAGATATTGCCTTAAATGATATATTTTTAAAACATCAAGATAATAGATTAATTATTGCAACCTTTGCCTCAAAT
>CAZNQV010000006.1:0-28905 GCA_964575655.1 uncultured Muribaculaceae bacterium
TCAACGTCAGCATCGGTCATAATAATTATTTTATGATATCTCAATTTTGATAAATCAAATTCCTCACCAATACCAGTACCAAATGCTGTAATTATTGTTCTAATTTCTTCATTATTTAATGCTTTATCTAATCTAGCCTTTTCAACGTTTAATATTTTTCCACGAATCGGTAATATTGCTTGTGTCTTGGGATCTCTACCATCTTTTGCAGTACCTGCTGCACTATCACCTTCGACTATGAACACTTCACATAGCGTTGCATCTTTACTTGAACAATCGGTTAGTTTTCCCCATTGATTTGTTAACTCCAAACCACCTTTTCTTCTCGTTAATTCTCTTGCTTTTTTTGCGGCCATTCTAGCACGAGAAGCCATCATTCCTTTATCAATTATAACTCTTGCTTCTTCTGGATTTTCCATTAAGAATCGTTCTAGTCCTTCTGCCATAACTTTATCAGCTATACTTCTTACCTCAATGTTACCAAGTTTAGTTTTGGTTTGTCCCTCAAACTGAGGATTAGGATGTTTACAAGAAATAATCATTGTTATTCCCTCTTTTACATCATCACCAGTTAAACTATCATCACTAGTTTTAATAATACCTTTATTCATTGCATACTTGTTCAAAATTCTAGTTAACGCTCTTCTAACTCCATCTTCATGAGTACCACCTTCGGGAGTATTAATATTATTAACAAAAGAATATATTGAAGAATTATAAGAATCATTGTATTGCAACGCAATTTCTACTATAATATCCCCATCTTTTCCATTTATATCAATAATTGTAGGATGAATTGAAGATTTAGCGCTATTTAGCATTTTTACATATTCACTAATTCCTCCTTCATAACAAAAATCATCTTTTTTGTTATCTTCCCTTTCATCCATTAAGATAATATGGACACCTCTATTTAAAAATGCCATCTCTCTTAATCTTTGTTTTAAGGTATCATAATTAAAGATTGTGGTTTCTTCAAAAACTGTTGGATCTGGCATAAATGTAACTGTAGTTCCTGTACGATCTTCGTCACATTCCCCTATTACATCCAATTTAGTACGATCTTGGCCTCCATTACTATATTTTTGATAATAAACATGACCATTTCGATAAACCGTAACTTCTAACCAAGAAGACAATGCATTTACAACTGAAGCTCCTACTCCATGCAAACCTCCTGAAACTTTATAACCACCTCCGCCAAATTTACCACCTGCATGTAATACAGTATAAACTGTTTCAACTGTTGATACTCCTGTTTTAGGATGGATATCTACCGGAATTCCTCGACCATTATCTTTTACTGTAATTGTGTTGCTCTTTCCAACAATGACTTCAATTGTATCGCAATATCCTGCTAACGCTTCATCTATTGCATTATCAACGATTTCCCAGACTAAATGATGTAATCCTTTCTCACCAGTAGTACCAATATACATTCCAGGACGCTTTCTAACTGCTTCTAATCCTTCTAGTACTTGAATTGACGAAGAATCATATTTGCCTTGTACTTTTTCTTCCATATTTTTTTCCTTCTTTCTGTGTAACTTTTCCATTTTTAATATTAAAAACTGTTGCTGTTTCAATTATTCTATTATCAATGTATTTTATATCTGTCGTAGTAATAAAGTATTGAATATTAGAATTAATATATTTAATTAAATTATTTCTTTTTTTAATATCTAATTCACTAAAAACATCATCTAACAAAACAATCGGATATTCCTTTTTTATTCGATAAAAAATTGTTATTTCTGCTAGTTTAAATGATAATATTGCTAATCTCTGTTGGCCTTGTGAACTAAAATTTTTCATATTTTGATCATCCAACATAAAATAAAAATCATCGCGATGTGGTCCATACATTGTCATTTTATTCACAATATCTTTTTCAAGATTTTGATTATAAAAACTTATGATTTTTGATTTTTCATTAGCATTAATGCTTCTTTCATAAACAATTTTTATTTTTCCTTTTTGAGATATTTTATAAAATATTTTTGGTATTTCTTTATTTATTTGTTCAATAAAAAAACTACGGTATTTATCTATTATTAATATTCTTTCAGCTAATTTATCAGTTAAAACTGCAATATAATCATAGTCATATTTTGAAAATGCAATTTTCAAATAATCATTTCGCATTTTTAAAATTTTATTATATTCATTTAAAACAACAGTATATTCTTTATATAATTGACATAACTCTGTATTCAATAAATTTCTACGATATTGAGGTGATTTCTTAATTATTTCTAAATCATCTGGGGTAAACAAAATAACATTCATATTAGATATATAATCAGTTACTTTTTTTATTTGATTACCATCAATTTTCAATATTTTTTTTTCTTTAGAAACGATAATTTCTAGTTCATTATCTTTGTTTTTTGATTTTAACTCGCCTCTAATCTTAAAATTTTCTTTATTCATTTGAATCATTTCAATATCATTTATCCCACGATGTGATTTTGTGATTGCTAATGTATAAATACTTTCAAGTATGTTAGTTTTTCCTTGAGCATTGTCTCCTATAAATAAATTAGTATTTTCATTAAAATTTAAATCTAAGTTTTCAAAATTTCTAAAATTTTTAAGAGAAATTTTTTGAATTTTCATTTTTAAGTGTCATATATGCCCATAAAATCACCTTTTACTTTTTTTAATACTCCCATACTTACAAATTAATTATATCACAAAAAAAGAGTTTAATCTCTTTTTTTGCGCTTTTTTGTTAATTTTTTCGTTTTTTTAATATTGCATTCAATCTGGTTGCTCTTAATACTTGATTTTGAATTGATAAATAAGGAACTTTTACATATATTTCTTTATTATTATCAAAAATTATTAATGTTCCTTCATCTTGCTTAATAATGTCTTTTATGTTCTTCAATCCTATCCATTGACAACTATTCAATAATGGTGATGATGTTGGAAAAAAAATAATATCGCGCGTTTCATCTACCATTATTGGGATTTTATAATTACTTCCCAGAACATTTTTAGAACCTATTTGTCTTCCTAACAATGAACTACCAAAATATGAACAACTATCTTCCATAATTTGATATGCTGATTGCTCAACTATTATTTCATCGTTTTCTTCATATACTTTCGATATTTTTTCATCGATTGGAACGATTGCCAATGTTCCATTATTGATTTCATAATTTTTCATAAAACTCCCCTTTCATTAGATTTAACTTTTTTAATAAATAAAAAAATTATGACAAGTACTATACCAAATAGTTTTGTCGCTTTTTATCTAATTTTGTCGAGATAAAATCATAAAAAAAAGCACATCAAGTGCTTAATATGTTCTAATTGGTAAAACTAATTGTAATAAATCATTATTATCTTCTTCTTTAAGAATAATTGGTCTTACTTCACCTATAAATAAAACTTTTACATTTTCAGTTTCAATTGGTTTTAATGCATCCAACATATATTTACTATTAAAAGATATTTTTATTTTCTCTTTACAATCAACAATATATGATTCTTCTACCTTACCTATTTCTAAAGACATAGATGTTATTTTTAAATCATTTTTATTAATATCTAAAGTAACAATATTATTATCTTTATCGTTATTTAAAATACTTGCACGATCAATCATTCCAAATAAATCTAATTTATTAATCAATATTTCAAATGAAGCTTCTTCACTAATTAAATTATTTGTATTAGGATATGTACCAGAAATTATACGAGATTGAAAAATAATAGTATTAAAATTAAATATAATTTTATTTGAAAAAATATGAATTTGTAAATTAGCATCATCATCATCAATTAATTTAAGTAATTCTAATAAATTTCTAGTAGGAACAACTACTTCAATTTGTTTTTCATTTTCAATTTTAACAGATTTATAAGCCAAACGATAAGAGTCAGTAGCAGTACATTCTAATTTATCTTTTGAGGTTTTGATGTTAACACCAGTTAATATGGCTCTCGATTCATCTAAAGAAGATGCATATGAAGTTTGATTAATTATTTTTTTGAAATCAGATTTCTTTATTGTAATAGGATCTTGAGTTAAATCTAAATTTATATTTGGATATTCTTTGCTACTAATACCGTTTAAATTAAATTCACTATTAGCATTATAAATAAGAATCTTATTACCATCTAAAATTTCTATATTGATATCATCACTATTCATCTTACGAACTATATCAATAATGTATCTACCCTTTATAATAATGCTACCTGTTTTTTCAACAACAAAATCTTTATTATCAACTTCAATATATGTTTGAATTGTTATATCATTATCAGATGCTGTTAATGTTAATTTTTCCTTGGTTAAATCAAATTTTATTCCAGTTAATATTGGAATAATGTTTTTTGAGGATAAAGCCTTACTAACCTCATTTAGTTTTTCTTGAAGAATACTCTTTTTAATTCTAAATTTCATTTTTGTTCCTTCTTTCTTTTATTAATTATTATTATTATTACTGTGGAATTGTTGATAACTCATTTTTTTAATTAAAAACAAGGGAAAAATAGTATTTTTTTTGAACAATCAATCCACATTATGAACAGTTATTGTAATTGTTTTTCAATTTCATTTATTGAATATTTTAAATCTTTATTAATATTTAACTCACGTTCTATTTTACTACAAGAATGCATAACTGTAGTATGGTTTTTTCCCCCAAACTCAATTCCAATTCTAGGAAATGATTCATCGGTTAGTTTTCTACATAAATACATTGCTACTTGTCTTGGAATTGCAATATTATTACTCTTTTTCTTTGATTTTATATCTTCAAACGAAATTTTATAGAAATCAGCAACTACTTTTTGAATTTTTCTTATGTTATTTTGATCAGTAGCTGAATTAATTTTACCAACTTGATCTTTTAAAGCCTCTTTGCATACTCCTAAATCAATATTAGCATAACCCATAATTGTTGAATATGCAATTAATCTTGTTAAAGAACCTTCTAATTGTCTAACATCATTACCTGAATTTATTGCCATATAATTAATAACATCATCGGGTATTTCACGATTAATCTTTTCCCCTTTAATTTTCTTTTTAATAATATTAACTTTTAACTCTAAATCAGGTGGGTCAATATTAACCTTTAAACCCCAATAAAATCTTGTTCTAAGACGATCCTCTAACAGTTTTAAATCTTCAGGAGAACGATCGGATGATATAATTATTTGCTTATTATTATTATACAAATTATTAAATGTATGAAAGAATTCTTGTTGAGTTTTGGTTGCAGTTCCTAAAAACTGAATATCATCAACAATTAATACATCAATATTACGATATTTATTTTTAAAATAATTAATATAATCGATGTTATTATCTTTAATATCTTTACGAGAAAGTCCTGTAAAATCTTCCATAAATTGATCACATGTAACGTATAAAACTTTTTTATGTTGTGAGTTTTCAATATAATTACCAATAGCATGCATTAAATGAGTTTTACCTAATCCACTATTTCCATATATAAACAAAGGATTATATATATTTCCCGGATTTTCGGCTACAGCTAACGCGGCTGCCTGTGCAAAAGTATTTGATTCCCCTACTACAAACGTTTCAAAAGTATAATTTTTTATTAGATTAGAATTAAAACTATACTTTTGTTCTTCTGGAGTTTCTTCTAAGAATTCAATTTCTCTTTTTTCTTCTTCAAGATTTTCAGTCAACAAGAATAATATATCATCTAGTTTTTTATTAACTAGTGAATTAATAGTATTTAAAATACTCTCTTTATAATTAGTTTCCAAATGGTTTTTATACAATAAATGCGGAACTAAAAGTCTTACTTTGTTATCTTTAACGTCAATAAATTCAATATTTTTAAACCAAGTAACGAAGGAAATAGATGTTATTTCTTTTTCAAGAATATCTAAAGTTTTTTGCCATATTTCTTTATTCATCCTAACATCCCCCATTTCGATTTTAAGATTTTCTAAGTTCATTGTAATATAATTATTATAAAAAAGGAATAGTATTTTTTTATCCACAAGGTTATCCACATAGTTATGAACAACTTATCAACAGATAAAATCCTTTAATTACAATATTATAACGAGTTATCAACAAAATTCCAAATATTTTTATCCACAATTGTTAAAAAAATTATAAACAGGGATGTTAATATTGTGCAAAACGTATAAAATGATATAATATGAATAGATTATTTATTAATAACATAATCAATTAGAAAGGAAGATTACATGTATTATGATCTTTTAATTATATTAGGCTTTTTGATAACGGTAATTGCACAAATTATAGTCAAAACCACATATAACAAATATCAACAAATAGATAATAAAAAACTACTTACCGGAGCTGAAGTAGCCCGAAAAATTTTGAATGTTAATGGACTAGATAATATTTATGTTGTTGAAACAAAAGGGGATTTAACTGATCATTATGATCCTATGAGTAAGGTCATAAGACTTTCAACAAAAATTTATAATGGAGAAACTATTGCATCGGCCGCCGTGGCAGCTCATGAAGTAGGTCATGCTATTCAACATAAAAATAACTATACTTTTATGAAAATTAGGTCATTTATTTTTCCTCTCGCCAACATTGGTTCTAAATTTGGTTATTTTGTAATTATTATTGGCTTATTATTTGGTATTTTAAACCTAGCATATTTTGGTTTAATTTTATTGGGTTTTATTTTATTGTTTCAATTAGTCACACTTCCAGTAGAATTTAATGCTTCAAAGATGGCTATGGAAAATATTGAAAAAACAAAAATATTAAGCAAAAGTGAACAAGAGTTTGGAAAAAAAGTATTAACTGCGGCTGCTTTTACATATGTAGCATCATTATTAACAACAGTATTACAGGCTTTAAGGTTGTTTCTAATTATAGGAAATAGAAGGGATTAATATGGATATAAATACAATCAATGCTTTGGTTTTAGCATATCTAGGGGATAGCGTCTATGAAAATTTAGTAAGAGAATTTTTAATAAATAAAAAAATCTCAAATGTCAAAGATTTGCAAAAACAATCCCTGCTATTTATAACAGCAACCAATCAATCAAAAATACTACAATATCTATTAGAAAATAATGTCTTAAATGAACAAGAAATCGCAATTGTAAAAAGGGCGCGAAATACAAAGATTAATTCTCATCCTAAATCATGCGATATTTTAACTTATAAACATGCAACAGCACTAGAATCATTATTTGGATATTTAAAATTAACGAATAATTTAGAAAGAATTACGACAATATTTGAGAAAATAAAGGAGAAAATAAATGATAGTAACTGGTAAAAATGTAGCATTAGAGGTTTTAAAAAACCCTAAAAACATTAAAAAAGTATTTTTGTTGGATCGTTTTGATGATAAAAACATAATAAACTTAATAGAAAAAAACCAAATTAGATATGAAATGTGCAATAAAAGGCAATTAGATGAACTTGCAAATGAAAATCATCAAGGTATAATACTGGATATATTTGACTACAAATATGTCGAAATTGATACAATTATTAGAGATAACAGTTTTGTTGTAATGTTAGATCATCTAGAAGATCCACATAACTTTGGAGCAATTATCAGAACATGTGAGTCAGCAGGAGTTGACGGAATAATTATTCCAAAAGACCGCAGTGCTACAGTAACTGGAACGGTAATGAAAACCAGCGCAGGAGCATTAAATAATGTCAAAATAGCGATGGTAACTAATTTAAATCAAGCTATTGATCAATTAAAAAAGGCCGGTTATTGGATAACCGGTGCGGAAGCTGACGGCGAAGATTACACTAAAATAGATTTTCAAGACAAAACTTGTCTAGTAATTGGCAGTGAGGGTAGGGGTTTATCTAACTTAATAAAAAACAATTGTGATTATATTGCATCAATTCCCATGAAAGGTCAAATAAATAGTTTGAATGCTTCAGTTGCAGCCGGAATTTTAATATACGAGGTGGTAAAACAACGAAGTAGATAGGGGATAAAATGAAAAATTATAATATTAATGACTATGAATTATTGTATTTAATCAGTGAAAACAATGAGGATGCTTTTGAAATAATATTAAACAAGTATAATCCTTTAATTGTTTCAATTGCCATTAAATACTTTTATTTTTTTCCTAACTTAGGACTAACAAAGGAAGATTTTATTCAAGAAGGTAAAATAGGATTGTATAAAGCAACCAAAACCTATAAACCAGAAACAAGCATGTTTTATACCTTAGCCCTTGCATGTATTAATAACAGTATGAAAAAACTTATTCAACAAGCATCTTGCGGTAAACAGAAAATTTTAAATAACGCTGTTTCTCTCGAATTATTAGTAGAGAATGATATTAACAATGATTACGATATTCAAAAAAATAAAGATCTTGCTAACATCATAATTGATAAAGAGAAAGAAAAGGAAATAATTTACTTTAAAAATAGTTTATCAGAATTGAATAGTTGCATTTTTGAACTTAAAATAAATGGTTTTAATTATAAAGAAATCGCTGTATTGTTAGATATTTCTTTAAAAAAAGTTGATAATTGTTTATTATCAATTAGGAGAACATCAAAAAAGTATTTATCTCTTAAGTCATAAATGCTATAATTATAATAATAGAGGTAGTTATGGAAAAAGCAGAATTAATTACTTTAAGACAATACATTAATTCTTCCCAACCAAAAAGCTTTTTAAATCTAATTCAAAAAGTTGATTTTGCAATGCAAAAATATCATCAACAAGGATTAACAATTATTGATATTAATTTAGATCAGATAAAAATCAATGCTACAACTGGGCAAATAGTTTTTCCTGCCATCAATACTTTTGATCCTCTTGAAAAAACAATTGCCAGTTATCAAACAGGAATATCAATAAATTCTGAGAGAAAATCATCTCAATCACATAACGAAAATTCCATTGCTTTAATGATATTAGGATGGTATGTTAACGAAGATAAAAGTGCCATTCGAAGTGACCTTGAAGCAGTAGAAAACTATGATTTGTACACCGCAAAGTCTCCAGAATGGATTAAACCATATTTTAACGAAAGATTAAGAAAGATGGGAAGCATGACTAATTTTTCCGAATATTATGAGCAACAGTTCTTGAAAAAAATTCAACACGACCTCGAACAAAGTTTTATAGAATTCAATTTAAGAGACGAAGAGAAACAACAAATTTTAAAATCAGTAATTAGTAATATAAATAATCACATAAAAGATTTATTAAACAAATCAGAAATTACAAAAGATGACTTTTTTGGTTTCTATGAGCAATATGCCTTAAATCGTTTTGCTACAATCCAGCAAGAAATTATTGAAAAACTGGATTTGAATGATTATGCTAGTCAGGAGGATAACAATTCTACTACAAATGCAAATCAAACAAATCGTAGCAATTCATTAGTAAAATCGTTGACCAAACCGGGTGTTAGTCTAACAAGTGAAGAAATTTATAATAGTAACGAAAACTTATATGAGGGACAAAAAATCAATTCAAATGAAGGTGGTTCCGGGTTTTCAACCATACTAGCATTAGTCATGATAATTTTTTTGGTTGCTTTAGTATCAGTAACATCTTTACTGTTTTTTGCAACTATTCGTTAGGCTATTTAAGTCTTTTTATTTTATAAGGAGAAAATATATATGAACAAAAAAATAGTAGTTTTTGGTGGTGGTCATGGGGCAAACTATTTTTTGCAAGGAATTAAAAATTTACCATTAGATATAACAGCAATTATTGCAGTATCAGATAATGGCAGATCTACAGGCAAACTTCGTGAAGAATTTAATATGCCAGCAATGGGAGATTTAAGAAATGTAATTATCAGTTTAGCAAATATTGATGAAGAAATGAAAGAAGCACTCCAGTATCGGTTTGATACTTATAGTGATTTAGATGGGCATCCACTAGGAAATTTGATATTAGCTTCGTTATATAACAATACAGGAAGTTTAAAAAAAGCTAGTGAATTGTTTTCTAATCTATTGAATATTAAGCACAAAGTTTTACCATTATCAGAAGAATATTTAACTCTAATTGGCAAAACAACTGATAACAAAATAATTGAAGGGGAAGCAAATATTGCAAAAGCTAATAAACAGTATAAAAAAATTTATTATCGAGGTAAACCACTTGTTCTTCCAGAAGTATTACTGGCAATAAAAGAGGCCGACGCTATAATTTTTAGTATGGGTAGTCTATATACCAGCATTATTCCCCATCTATTATGTCCCCAAGTTATAAGGACATTAAAAGAAAGCAAGGCCCCAAAGATATATATATGTAATGCCGTAACGCAACCAGGAGAAACTTTTGGTTTTACAGCGTCTGACCATATAAAAACATTGAATACCTATCTAAAATATAGTAAAATAGACGTTGTTTTGGCATCTAATAGCAATATTAGTCAAGAAATTATTGATAAATATACCAATCAAGAAAACAAGGATTTAGTCAAAATTGATAAAGAAGAAATTGCAAAACTTGGCTGTGAGTTAATAGTAGGAGATCTATTGAAAATAGAAAATGGAATGATTAGACATGATTGCTTAAAACTAGCAGCAATTCTATTTTCATATTTAATGAGGTGAAATAAATGGCATTTACAACTGAAATTAAGGATGAAATTTGCACATTAGAAAAAAACAAACTAGAAAATATAGCAGAATTATCAGCTTTTGTCAGGAATAATGGGCTAAAAACTAAAAAAGGAATCCAATTAATAACTGAAAACCCTAAGGTTGCAAGAAGAGTTTTTTCTCTATTTAAAGAAATATATAATGTAACTTGCGTTATAGAAAACGGAAAGTCACCAAATTTGACAAAAAAAAGATATTACCTAATCAAAATAACAGATAAAGTAGAATTAATACTAAAAAACTTAGCAATCCTAAACATGGATAATAATAAAACATATATTCCTATAAAATATATAATAGATACTGAGGAAGAAAGAAGAGCTTATTTAAGAGGTTGCTTTTTAGCAACTGGTAGCATTAATAATCCAAAGACTGCCAGTTATCATTTAGAAATGTCAATAAGTAACAAAAAAGAAGCAAATAATATCCTTGAAATATTAAAAACTTTTGATATTCAAAGTAACATTATTACTCGAGATAAAGGATATATGTTGTATGTAAAAAGAGCAGAAAAAATTGCTGATTTCCTAAGAATAATAGAAGCAAATAGAGCGGTTTTATATTTTGAAGATATTAGGATCTATCGTGATCACAAAAATATGACCAATAGATTAAATAATTGTGAACAGGCAAATGTTGAAAAAATAATTACTGCTTGCAACAAACAATTATCAGATATTAACTATATTACAAAAACATATACTAGGGATATGATTGATGAAAAAATATATGAAGCAATGACATATCGTCAAAAATATCCAGAGGTATCATTAAATGAATTAAGCCAAATAATTACCCAAGAAACCGGTGTTTTTATTACAAAATCAGGCTTAAATCATCGCTTCCGAAAGATTGCCGAAATAGCTGACAAAATAAAAAACAAGGAATAAACCTTGTTTTATTTTGCTCTTCTTTTGATAAATGTCTGACCACCCAATTTAGAATACATTTTATACATTGGTCCGTTTATGATCAAGTCATATTCACCAATATATTCTTTCACTTCAGCGCCAAATCCTAGCTTCATTTCATTTAGACCTTTATACTTACTCTTTTCACTGAAATCACCAGAAATAGCATTTAGATCAAATTTATTAAACCCTTGTTTAACATATTTATCAATAATAAACCATTTTAATACAAAAGAAGGATATAAGTTTTTAAATTTATTATCAAAACCATCGATTAATATATGAACTACTTCATTAGTTTTGATAATTGCTAAAGAACCGATATCAATACTATCAGGATACTTTGATAGTAGCAAGGTGGCATTTTTTAATTCCGTATTATATGTATTTAAAACTTTATCTGATTCCATCTTTTTACTAATAAGGTTTCGCATATCAATTCCTTTAGTACTTGCTGATTGCATTGCTTGGCCTAATTCAAAATTTTTCCCTTGCTCCTTCTCAAACAATGATTGAACTGTCCTTAAGTATTTGTTAGTATCAAGACAAGCAACATAAGCTTCAAAATCCTGTTTGAAAGATTGTTGCATAATTGCATAATAATTAATCTTTCGATAATGTTTTTTTGCGACAAATTTATAAAATCTCTCTAATTCGTTAGGGGCTAACTTAATAACAGAAATTTCCCTTTTTAACCCCTTACTTATTTTATTTCTAGTTTGTTTTTGAAAACTATCTAAAACACTAGTATTATCATTAACAAGATTAAGATGGGCATTCCAACGGGGTTTAAGTGTTTCGAAAAATAAATTAGCGCCCATATATTTATAACCACTAGCAAGTAAAATTCTACTGGATAGAATGTTTGCTTGCGCTATAATCTTTCCATCATCATTTCTTTTATAATCTACAACAGGAGGATCTATCTTAAAAAAAACAAATCCTTCTTTGGCAAAAGCCTTTTTTAAAGCTATAGTAATTTTTTGAACAATAACATTGTCAGTATAATCAATTAGCATTCCTCTAGGAGCATATGCATATTTATAATTAGCAAAAAGTGTATCACAAATAAACAAAGAAGCCCCAATTAACTTATTATCCTCTAAAAAGCCTAAAAACTTAATTTGATAACCTTGACTGCTCATTACTTTTGCGTAATTAGAAGTCTGAAAGTAAGTATGCAAAACATGCTTCTTTGAAAAATCATCAAACTGGAAATCAGTCAAATTAATAACTTTCATAAAACCTCCTAATAAGCTAACACCAAAGATTCAATTCGGTCGTTGCAATTTAAAAACAAATGATAATTAGAATTAATAATTGCTATATATGATAAAGACAAATTACATTTATTATTTAAATTGTTTGAAATATAACCTTTTTCTAGCAGTGTATCTAGACTAACATAATCAGTAGCATTAATCAACAAATAACGTTTAGCATTATGCAATAAATTTTGCCTAGAAAGATTATTGGTAATATCTTTTTTTGAAAAAAGAACACTATTCAAAACAAAAACACTGATGCTTGCAAAAATACATACGAAAAAAACATCAGTCCAAAATTTCAATGCCTTTTTACTCCTTATCATATTATCAACTCTCTAGTCATATGATATCTTTTTTTTATCAAAAATGCAATAATTAATTCAAAAAGGGGCATATACATAGTATAATAGATATGAAGGTGAGAATATGTTTGAAAATAAAAAAATTTTTATATTAGGAATGGCAAGAAGTGGTTATGATGCCGCAAAACTCTTAATAAAAAGGAACAATATTGTAATAGTTAATGATCAAAGTGAACAAGAACAAGAAAAGAAACAAGAATTAGAATCATTAGGAATAAAAGTAGTACTTGGAAGTCACCCTGATGATTTATTAGATGAAAGTTATGATTACATAATTAAGAATCCTGGTATCCCGTTCGACCACAAATATGTAAAATATGCTGAAGAACACGGAATACCGGTTATTACAGAAATTGAAATGGCATACCATTTACTGCCTCCCAATGTTAAAATTATAGGGATAACAGGAACTAATGGTAAGACCACAACAACCACCTTAACATACGAAATAATAAAAAAATATAAGCCGCATAATACGCACTTAGCCGGTAATATTGGTTTTCCATTATCTGGCATTGTTGAAAACATTAAAGAAAATGACATATTAGTTATGGAAATAGGTATTCCACAATTACACGATATGTACAACTTCAAATGTAACATTGCCGTATTAACCAATATTTTTGAAGCTCATCTAGATATGTTTAAAACGAAAGAATACTACAATCAAACAAAAAGAAAAATTTTCAATAATCAAACTGAGGAAGACATTTCCATTGTTAACAAAGAAAACAAAGAAGCTTATCAAATTGCCCAAGGTATAACTGCTCAAACGAAGTATTTTTCTAGTTTAAATCAAATAGATGGTTGTTATCTAAATAATGATGTAATTTATTATTATCAAGAGGCAATTATTGATATTAAAGATATTAAATTACAAGGAATCCACAATTACGAAAATGTCATGTGTGCGATTATGATTGCCAAAGAAATAGGAATTCCAAATGAAGTAATAGTTGCGGTTTTAAAAGAGTTTAAAGGAGTAGAACATCGCATTGAATTTGTTAGAACATATCAAGGTAAATCTTTTTATAATGACTCCAAAGCTACCAACATAAAGGCTACTCAAATAGCATTATCAGCGTTTAAAAAACCAGTTATTTTACTACTAGGTGGATTAGAACGTGGTCAAGATTTTAATGAATTAAAACCATATCTTGATTATACAAAATTGGTAATTGCTTACGGGGAATGTAAGAACAGAATAGTTGAAATAATGCAAAATTTAAATATTGCAACTATCAAAGTAGATACACTAACAGAAGCTATAACAGAGGCTAATAATAATGGAGTTACTGATGACATTATATTGTTATCACCAGCATCAGCATCTTGGGACCAATATAAGAATTATGAAATTAGAGGCGAAGAGTTTAAAAAAATAGTAGAGGAGTTGAAATAATGAAAATTACAGATATTAAGTCACGAGAAATATTAGATTCTAGGGGTAATCCAACCTTAGAAACAACCGTTGTTATTGATGGTATTTATCAAGGAACAGCAAGCATTCCTTCTGGGGCCTCAAAAGGTGAAAAAGAAGCCCTAGAATTAAGAGATAATGATGAAAGATATCAAGGAAAAGGCGTTCAAAAGGCAATTAGCAATGTTTTAAATATAATAGCGCCAACCGTCATACAAATTGAATCAATTAATCAAAAAATATTAGATGAAACTTTGATTAAACTAGATAACACAAAAAACAAACAAAATCTAGGAGCAAACAGTATATTATCAGTATCAATAGCATATTTAAAAGCAGTTTGTAATCAAGAAAAAAAACCAATATATGAATATTTAAGCAATAACAAAACTGCCCCATACATGATGATGAATATTATTAATGGTGGTGTTCATGCTGACAATAATTTACTCTTTCAAGAATTTATGATTGTTCCAATGGCAAAAAATGCCAAAGAAAGAGTACGAATGGGAGCTGAAGTTTTTCATAGTTTAAAAACAATATTAAAAAATAATAATTACACCACTAATGTTGGAGACGAAGGCGGATTTGCCCCTAACCTAAATAGTGAAAAAGAGGCTTTAGAATATATCATGAGCGCCATCAAACAAGCAAATTATATTCCAGGACAAGATATTAGCATTGCGTTAGATGTTGCAGCAAGCAGTTTTTATGATAAAACTACGAATACATATAAATATAATAATCACAATTTAACTAGCAATGATATGATAAACGTGTATACCGAATTAATTAATCAATACCCAATTATTTCTATTGAAGATCCATTAGCAGAAAACGATTGGCCAGGATTTAAACAGATGATGGCGCAATTGGGTGATAAAATTCTAATAGTTGGAGATGACTTGTTTGTAACCAATGAGGAGCTATTGCAAAATGGAATCGATAATCATTGTTGCAATGCAATTCTAATTAAACCTAATCAAATAGGCAGTGTAACAGAAACTTTAAATGTAATAAGACTGGCTCAATCAAATCAATATAAAGTTATTGTTTCTCATCGAAGTGGTGAAACAACTGATACCTTTATTAGTGATTTAGCAGTAGGAGTTAATGCCGAATATATAAAAGCAGGATCTTTAAGTCGTGGAGAACGTGTTGCAAAATACAATCGATTAATGGAAATAGAAGAATAAACAAATAAAAAAAAGAAACGAGAATATAATTTATTGGGTGATCCAATGAGCTTTATTGTATTCTTTTTTTTAGCAACCACAACAATTCTATTAAGTATTAAGATATCTTGTTATGTTGATAGTATAAGTCGAGCCAATCGTCACAAAGGATTCTTAATAACCGGAATATTATTATCTGGAATAACTAGTTTACCAGAGTTAGTAACATCTATTACTGCTGTGCAAATGAAAAATCCATCTCTAGCAATAGGGGATATTTTGGGTAGTAATGCTTTCAACATATTTATGATTGCCATAATCGATATCATCTTTATTAAAAAAGCAATTTTTAATAAAATGAAAGGTAAATTTTACTTAGAATACTTAATAATGATTATTAGCTATACTTTAATATATATCTATATTATTATTAATCCAACAATAACAATCCTAAGCGTTGGTTTGCCTAGTATTTTCTTATTGAAGTGCTATATAATATATATTTTAAATTTATCAAAAAGCACTCAAACTGAGACTGGAAAAAGTCCCCAAAAAGGTATATTATTAAAACTAATTATTTGTGCTATTTTAATGATAACATGTAGTTTCTTTTTAACGATGACAGTTAATTATATAACAACTCTTTATCCTGCTATATCTGGTAGCGTAATTGGAGCGATACTTCTAGGGGTTACAACTAGTTTACCAGAAGTAATTACTTTTATTATGTTAATAAAACTCAACAATTACGATATGGCCCTTACCGGAATCATCGGTAGTAACATATTCAATTTATTGGTCCTAACTATAAATGACATAGTAATCAAAACAAAAAACATTTATTTATATACCGATTATGGCAGTATTTTACTAATTAAAATCATGATTATTATTACTAGTTTAAGTTTTATCCAGGTTTTGTGGAAAAAAAGAAATAACAAACTTATATATATTTTCCCAACATTAATTATTGTCGGTTTATACATTTTTTTCTTAACAAAAGGTCTTGGCAAATAAAATTATTGCTTTTTATTAATAAATATATTAAAATACTTGTTGAACAAGGAGGAAGTAATATGGAAATACTAGAAACTATTTTGTTAGTAGTATCATGTTTATTGATAGCTATTGTATTAATGCAAAGTGGAAAAGCAGAGGGAGCTTCAAAAGTCATAACTGGTGGCAGTGGAGACTTATTTAACAACAGAAAAGAACGAGGTAGTGAACTATTTATCAGTCGTTTAACATTAGTTTTAGGAATATCATTTTTTGTGATATGTGTAGTAATGTCATTCACCGCAAGTTAAGACTTTTTTAAAGTCTTTTTTTGTGCTACAATTACTTTAGGGTGGATTAAATGAAAAATAAAATAACAGAAATACTAAAAAACATCGGTTCAAATTCAATGAGTGTAACAGATTTGACCAAAAAAACTGGATTTGACCGTAATGCGGTTGAATCAACTTTGAGAGAATTAATGGATGAAAAAATAATTACATGTTCTAACTCAAAGTATGAAATGTACCGAATTAGTCCTTTTCGAGAAGGGACATTCATATCAACCAAAAAAGGTTATGGTTTTGTTGAACTTAGCATAGATGAAGAGGATATTTACATAAGTGAAAAAGAAACAAATGGTAGCTTGAACGGTGATAAAGTTTTAATCAAAATCATGGCCGAAACAAACGAATTGGGGAAACAAGAAGGTAAAGTAAAAAAGATAATTGAAAGAAAAGAGCAAATTGCAGAAATTATATCAGATAAAAAAGGAAGATATTATCAGATTGATAAAAACACATATATAAAATCCGATATTCCGTCAAAAATAGTTGATGGAACAATTGTAAAGATAGCAATAGAACCTGAAAAAACCAAAGGTATGTATCCAATACGAGTTATTGAAGAACTAGGACATAAAAACGACCCAGGAATGGATATAAAAAAGATTTTATTTGAAAATAATTTTGATGATCAATTTCCAGAAGAAGTAATGTTAGAAGTTGCAAAACTACCTTCAGAAGTTAGTGCTGAAGAATGCAAAGGGAGATTTGATTTAAGAAACGAAATAATTTTTACAATTGACGGTGATGACACTAAAGATATAGATGATGCCGTATCATTAAAAATACTACCTAACGGAAATTATATGTATACTTGTCATATTGCTGATGTTTCAAATTATGTTCAAGAGAAAACAGCGATCGATAAAGAAGCTTACAAAAGGGGAACAAGTGTTTATGTCGCTGATCGTGTTAGTCCAATGTTACCAAGAGAACTATCAAACGGAATTTGTTCATTAAATGAAGGTGTAGACCGCCTAACTTTATCATTTTTTATCGAAGTAACTCCTGATGGAAAAACGGTTGATTTTCAAGTAAAAGAAGCCATTATTAATTCAAAAATAAAAATGACATATAACAAAGTTAATGATTTATTAGACAATAATAATTATGATGAATCGTATGCTCCATACAAAGAGATGTTGCAAAATATGAAGACATTTACCGATATATTATTTAAAAATCGAGTAAAAGAAGGCAGTTTAGAATTTGATATAGATGAAATCAAAGTAATTGTTGACGACGAAGGGAATGCAATTGATTTTACAAGAAGACATCAAGGAACAGGCGAAAATATAATTGAAGAATTAATGATATTGACTAACAAAGAAATGGCAATTTATATGCAAAATTTAGGTGTTAATACATTATATCGTGTTCATGAAAGACCTGATGAAGAAAAAATTAATGAAGTAGTTAGCATGTTGAAAAACTATGGGTACGATATCAAAGAAAAAGTATCAACAAATCCAAAATTTATTCAATATTTATTAAATGAGATTAAAGAAGAAGAAAGCGCTCAAGTATTATCAAGTTATATTTTAAGATGTATGAAGAAGGCAAAATATGATGTAGTCAACTTAGGTCACTTTGGAATAGCGGTTGATGAGATACATAATCAGGCTTATATGCACACTACATCACCAATCAGAAGATATCCCGACTTAATATTTCATCGCCGAATAAAGGATGTTTTACATGGCGATTTTGATAGGATAACGACCGAAAAAGATCAAATGGTATTAAAAGAACAAGCTATATATACTTCAAGAAAAGAGCGAGACGCTCAGGAATGCGAACGACAAGTTAATAAAATGAAAATGGCAGAATACTTTGAAAACTTAATTATCAATGGCCAAAACATAGAAGATTATTCTGGGATGGTATCAGGTTTAACACAAAATGCCATGTTTGTTGTACTAAAAAATCTTGTTGAAGGGCGAGTATCTTATAGCAGTATGGACGATTTTTATGAATATGTTCCAGAATTTCAAATGGCTGTTGGAAAATCTAACAAAAAAATATATCGTTTAGGTGATAAAGTAGAAGTCAAAGTAACAAGAGCATCAAAAGATGATCGTGAAATAGATTTTGAACTTGTTAAAACAAGAAAAAAGGATGATTCTAATGGAAATTCTAAATAAAAAAGCAAGATTTGACTATTTTATAGAAGAAGAATACGAGTGCGGCATTGTTTTAACAGGAATGGAAATAAAATCAATTAGAGATGGTTCTTGTATCATTAAAGATAGTTATGGAATAATTAAAAACAACGAATTATATATACTTAATATGTTTATTAAAAAGTATACTTCTTCTGGTAGTTTTGCAGCAGATGAAACGAGGACTAGAAAACTATTAATGCACAAAAAAGAGATAATTAAACTGTCAAAAAAACTTGAACAAGAAGGATACACATTAATACCTTTAAAGCTGTATTTTAAAACAAATAAAGTTAAACTATTACTAGGATTATGTAAAGGTAAAAAACAGTATGACAAAAGAAACAGTTTAAAAGAAAAAGATATAAAATTAAGTATAGCAAAAGAATTAAAAAACAAAATTAATAAATAAGTGGAGGCTTTATGGTTAAAAAGAAAAGCATAGATAAAAAACTATATTTGTATATTGGTATAGTAGTTTTGTTAGCGCTAGCAGGGATAACATACGCGTATATATTAGAAGCAAGACTAGGTAGCACGCAACCCTATGTCACTACAGGAGTTCTAAATATAACATACACAAATGAGCAAAATGTAATAAATCTAACAGGAGCTCTGCCACAAGATGATGAATTAGGTTCCTCGGGCACACCATATTCATTCACACTTAGTAATAATACAGATATTGCAGTTAACTATAATTTTAAATTAAAAACGGTGTGTTGTACGGCACTTGTGAACGGACAATGTACAGATGATGTAATTAGTCCTACTATATTAAAATACAAACTAATTGATATTGATAATTCTACTAATAAAGTTGCAGAAAATCCCAGTCTCAATATGTTAGAAACACGCAAAATTTTGGGAGAAGCAAATGGTGCTAATAGTACGGATAGTTATCAATTATATGTTTGGATATCTGCCAGCGCCACAAATTCGGATTTATTTACAAACAATGTTGGTAAAAAGTATTGCGCGAAGCTCGAAGCAGACGCTGAACAAGAAAGAAATAACTAAGGATGGAAAACAATATACTATTAACCTAAATAATCAAAGTGCAACAACAGCAGGAACGACTAGTACAACAGCAACGTACGGAAGCCCTATACCTAGTATAACCCCGCCAACCAAAACAAATTACACATTTGGTGGTTACTATACAGGAATAAATGGTACAGGAACACAATATATTAATTCAGACGGAACAAGTGTAAGAACATGGGATTTGACAAGTGAAACAACGTTATATGCTCACTGGACTTTGAGTATTGTACCAATCACAGCAACGTATGATTCTGAAGGAGGAACAACTTGTTCACCTGCAACTAAAAGTGTTACACCTAATTCAATTTATGGAACACTATGTACACCAACCAAAACAGGATATGACTTTGAAGGATGGTATACAGAAGATAATGGAACAGGAACGCAAATAACATCAAGTAGCACAGTAACAGCGACAACAAATCATACACTATATGCGAAATGGATAGGACGATGGTATATAATTGAATTAGATAAACAAGGTGCAACCACAGTTGGTACCATTAATACAGTAGCACAATATGGCGAAGAAATATTAAGTATAACCCCACCAACCAAAACGAACGCGCTTTTTGGAGGATATTATACTGGAATAAATGCCACAGACACAAAATATATTAATTCAGACGGAACAAGTGCGAGAACATGGAATTTGACAAGCGAAGAAACAACGTTATATGCTAGTTGGATTTATATAATAACACTAGATAACCAAGGAGCAACAACAACAGGAACGACTAGTACAACAGTAACGTATGGAAGTCTTATACCTAGTATAACCCCACCAACCAAAACGAATGCGCTTTTTGTGGGATATTATACTGGAATAAATGCCACAGGAACGCAATATATTCATTCAAACGGAAATGGTGCTAGAGCATGGGATTTAACAACGAGTGAAACATTGTATGCTAGTTGGATTTATAAAATCATTTTTGATAAACAAGGAGGAACGGGGGGCAATAACAATGCATGGGTTTATTCAGGAAGTTCTCCTAGTCAAGAAACATATGATGAGTGGATGACAGGCGTTACAAAAACAGGATTTACTCTAGTTGGATGGTACACCGCGGCATCTTGCGGAGGAACGCAAATAACAACAACTACAGTTTTTAATGAACCAATTACTATCTATGCTTGTTGGGCGTGAAAACACGATGATGTTATAAAGAAACATATATATACTTAAGTATTCTTTGTTATAAAAAAAACCATATATTTTGAAATATGTGGTTTTTTTTCTTATGTTTGATTGTTATGTCTTGATTGTTTCCTTTTTATAATTAATACAACAACAGCTATTAGTACTACACTAACACTAATTCCAGAAATTAATATCCAATTAGTATTGATACTATTGGTTTTTTCGGTTTTATTATCATTTTTTGAATCATTGATATAATCTTTTATTGATGAAATAAATGTTATTTTTCTTTCTTCCTCATTATTACCTATTTTTATTACGACATTATTTTTAAAATTAGTGCCTTCGAAGACTAGTTCATTAGAATTTTGATGACTTATTTTAGCGCCTGTACCAGACTCAATATATAAATAGCCTTCTGTAGAACTGTATTTTCCGATAGTTTCCAATTGTTTAATATCAAATATAACAGTACATCCTTTGTCAATAGAACAAAACTCTGGTAGTATATAATCGCCAGTAGCAACTTCTCCAGTTTGCATATTAGGGGTTTCACCATTATCATTAATTCTTATTTGTAATGTTGTTAGCGCTTTTACACTAAATGGTAATGCTAGTAGTATCGTAAATAAAACTATTAAAAATGCTTTTTTCATTTAATCCTCCTTCATTATACAAATAGTATAACATTCATTTTATCAAATATAAACATTTTTCAATAAATTATGTTTAGTGATATATTATAATTTGTTGTAATCAAAGCGTCAGTATAGACAAAATCTAATAAAAATGTTATAATTAAGCAACTGGGGCTGATTTGGGTTCGACGGGAGTAGTAGAGTTTAACCGGCAAGTCGAAGGCACTCGTTAGGTGCAACAAATTAAATAACTGGAAACAGAAATTTAGCATTTGCCTAATTTAATATAAGGCAAGCTCTTCTTATTTCTTTGTTCACGAGGAATATTAAGGGCTCATTAAAGTGAACTATATTATTTCTATGTTTGTGTGAAATAACGAAAATTACAAACTAGTTATATAGTATTTGTTGATTATTTTCTATATAATGAACTAAATTAATCAAATAAACTTGTAGATGGTTATCCATTTATATTTTCGGACAGGGGTTCAATTCCCCTCAGCTCCACCAAGTTGATAACAAACTCGAACTATAAAAAGTTCGAGTTTTAATATTCACAAAAATATGATGGAATAACTATGTAGAAAACTAAATGGTTATTAATTTGCCGAAAAATAAAACTATATTCAAGAATGAGTATTGTAGTTACACATAATTATTGAATTTTTTTGTAAGACATATATTAATATAAAGGAGTTAACATTATGTTTTCAAAAAGCTATGAAAAGGCAAGAAATAGGATAGAACAAGAAAATGAAAAAAGATTATTACTAGGAGCATGTTGCCCAATGATTGTTGTGGGACCGACTGGGCCACCAGGAGAACCGGGTAGTGATGGAGAATCAGATGCTATTACAATTAGAAATACTATCACTGCCGAAGCTGGGAGTGAAGCTCAGGTTATTGATACAACAGGAAGTCACAATCATGTTTTAGATTTTATAATTCCTCGGGGTTATGATGGAACTCCGGGAGCAACAGGGCCAACGGGGGCGCCAGGAGAACAAGGACCAACCGGTCCACAAGGAATAGAAGGAGAAATCGGCCCTACCGGCCCTACTGGGCCAACTGGCAGTATAAGTGCTAATTGTTATGGAATGGCACATACTACACTTAATCAAACATTAAGTAACAATGAATATGTTCCTTTTAATATAAGTGATAGAGTTTCAAATCTAACTATCGCTCAAAGTGGCACAGTCACTTTATCTATGGCAGGAACTTATCTTATCAATTGGTGGATAACTATCAATCCTATTAATACTACTCCGGGGATAATAAACTTTGAATTACAAGAAATATCTCCTACAGAAAGAACTTTAGGATGGTCAACTAGTGGCAACGCTATTACTGACGCTGAAATAGTCGTTTTGCATGGCACTGCACTTGTTGATTCAGGGTACGATTCAATAACTAGAAGGTTTGCTTTGGTAAATACATCAAATCAAGAAATATACTTAAATCCTAATAATGAAATTGGTGCAGTAATTACAATAGCAAAAATAAATTAAACTAAAACTTTATAAAAAAAACATATCATTTGATAGATATGTTTTTTTATTAACAAAATGACATTATTAATGATAATATAACCAGTATCAAAGTTAGTGAAGATACTATCAATAATCCAATTTTTTTTCGTGTTTCTAAATATTTTGATAAGAAATACCCAAATAATTGTGCACAAGCCATTGCAGATATAGCATCTTCAAAAGTTAGATTCTTAGCAAACATCCATAAAAAAATAATAACAATATCACCGGTTAATAGAGCTAAATATGCACCGGAATTATTTGCAACAATCTTTTTGGTAGTATTTTTACTTTTTTTCATAACAAAACTCCTTTATTCTAATTCAATAATAACCTTAAAAATTAAATTGGTCAATAAAATACTAAAAACATACTAAATAAAAAAATTTTATGATATAATATGAAATCGGGTGACTAATATGGATAAAATAGTAGTTAAGGGTGCAAGAGAAAACAACCTTAAAAATATAGATATTGAAATACCTAAGAATCAGCTAGTGGTTATGACTGGTGTTTCTGGTAGTGGAAAAAGTAGTTTAGCGTTTGACACTATCTATCGTGAAGGCGAAAGAAGATACTTAGAAAGCTTGTCGGCATATGCTAGACAATTTTTAGGTGGAACTGAAAAACCTGATGTTGATTCCATTACTGGACTATCACCAGCAATTAGTATTGATCAAAAGACAACTAGCAAGAATCCTAGATCAACGGTTGGAACGGTTACAGAAATATATGACTATTTAAGATTATTATATGCCAAAATAGGAACACCATATTGTCCTATTCATCACATCCCAATTGAAAGACAAAGTATTGATGAGATGACTAATAAAATTTTAGAATTGCCACTTGACAGTAAAATAATTATATTAAGTCCCGTTATTGATGGTGAAAAAGGGACGCATAAAGATTTAATAGATACCCTAAGAAAAGATGGATATGCCCGTGTAAATGTTGATAACGAAACATATGATTTAAGTGAAGATATTATTTTGGATAAAAATAAAAAACATAAAATTGAAGTAGTGATTGACAGACTAAAGGTGAATCCTGATTCTAAGTCTAGATTGTATGAAGCAATTGAAATTGCCACTAAATTAGGAGCGGGAAGAGTAATAATTGACGTGGTTGGACAGGGGAAAATAATATTATCAGAGAACTTTTCGTGTCCTGAATGCAATTTTTCGTTGCAAGAACTGGAACCAAGAACTTTCAGTTTTAATGCTCCATATGGAGCGTGTCCTGACTGTAAGGGACTTGGAGTTAAACTAATGTTAGATGTTGATTTAGTTATTCCTGATAGAAACAAGAGTATTAATAGTGGGGGTATAAAACTATTAAGTGATGATTTTGAAAACCTTGACAACAAAAGATTGGAAATAGTTTGCCAAAAATATAATATCAATATGGATGAACCAATTAAAGAAATATCTAAAGAAAAATTAGACATTATTTTATATGGCTCAAAAGAAATAATAAAATTTAATATAACTAGTAAAAGTGGTAATGTTAGCAATAAAACTAGTCAATATGAAGGAATTATTACTGAGTTTGAAAGAAGATACATGGAAACATCTAGTGCTTGGGTGAGAGAATGGTTAGAAAATTATATGATTGAATTAGAATGTCCAACCTGTCACGGGGCAAGATTAAAAGATGAAATATTAGCAGTAAAAGTTGGCAATATTAATATTCACGAAATGACTAATTTAAGTATAAAAAGATTGTATGAGTTTCTAGATAATTTAACATTAAACAAAGAACAACAACAGATTGCTGAGCTATTAATTAAGAATATAAAAGATAGATTACGCTTTCTAATAAACGTTGGTTTAGAGTATTTGACGTTAAGTAGATCAGCCGGAACGTTATCTGGTGGTGAGTCACAAAGAATTAGATTAGCCACGCAAATAGGTAGTGAATTAACGGGAGTATTATATGTATTGGATGAACCTAGTATTGGTCTACATCAGAAAGACAATGATAAACTAATCGAAGCATTATTAAGAATGCGTGATATGGGAAATACTTTAATTGTTGTGGAACACGATTTAGATACTATGCGTAAGTCAGACTACTTAATTGATATAGGCCCATATGCTGGTGATCAAGGTGGTAGAGTTATAGCACAAGGGTCGCCAGAAGAAGTAGCAAAATGTGACGAAAGCATCACCGGTAGATATTTAAGTGGCAAAGAAACGATTCCAGTACCTCTAAAAAGACGAAAAGGAACTGGTAAATATATAGAAATAAAAGGAGCTACAGTCAATAATTTGAAAAATATTGATGTCAAAATACCTTTAGGAAACTTTGTATGTGTAACAGGGGTATCTGGTAGTGGAAAAAGCAGCTTAATCAATGAAATATTATATAAGGCAGCATCATCGAAGATAAATCGCAGTAAATTGAAACCAGGAGCACATAAAAAAATACTTGGGCTAGATAATTTAGATAAAATTGTTGATATATCACAAAATCCAATTGGTAGAACTCCTCGTAGTAATCCAGCAACATACACAGGAGTATTTGATGATATTAGAGATTTATTTGCTAGTTGCAAAGAATCTAAAATACTTGGTTATGATAAAAGTAGATTCTCTTTCAATGTAAAAGGGGGAAGATGCGAAGCTTGTCGTGGTGATGGGGTTAAAAAAATTGAAATGCACTTTTTACCTGATGTTTATGTACCTTGTGAAATATGTAAAGGAACTAGGTATAATACAGAAATATTAAAAATAAAATTTAAAGGTAAAAATATTGCAGATGTATTAGATATGCGCGTTAGCGAAGCTTTAGAATTTTTTGAAAGCATTCCTAAGATAAAAACCAAACTGCAAGTGCTTGAAGATGTTGGCTTAGGATACATAAAATTAGGACAAAATGCCGTAACTTTATCAGGTGGGGAAGCCGCTCGTGTAAAACTAGCTAAAGAACTACAAAAACGTCCAACAGGTAAAACCTTATTTATTCTAGATGAACCAACAACTGGATTACACTCTTATGACGTTAAGAAGCTTATTGCAATCTTGGACAAAATAGTAGATAATAAAGATAGTGTTATAGTAATTGAACATAACTTGGATATGGTTAAAGTTGCTGACTACATTATTGACTTAGGTCCTGATGGCGGTGAGAATGGTGGGGAAGTTATTATAACTGGTACACCAGAAGAAGTTGCCAAATGCAATAAATCATATACAGGAGAATATTTAAAAAGAGTATTGTAAGGAGAGATTATGAATAGTATAGCGTTTGATTTTGGTTTTATTGAAATATATTGGTATTCAATATTTATGTTATTAGCCATTTTTGTAGGAGGGTTAATTGCTTATCGTGAAGTTAAAAAGCAAAATATTTCTACTGATTTCTTCTTTAACATGATGTTTTGGTGCATTATTTTTGCCATTATTGGAGCTAGACTTTATTATGTTTTGTTTAATTTAAATTACTACTTAAAATATCCATTAGAAATATTCGAGATTTGGAGTGGTGGATTAGCAATCCATGGTGCAGTAATTGCAGGAGTGTTATGGATATGGTTTTACACAAAAAAATATAAAGTTAGAACCTTAAAAATTCTAGATATTGCAGCCGGAAGTATGTTGATTAGTCAAGCAATAGGACGTTGGGGTAATTTTTTTAACGGTGAAGCTCACGGACCAGCAACTACCGTAGAATTTTTGCAAAAATTAAAACTACCAAATTTTATCATCAATGGTATGTATATCGATGGTATCTATTATCATCCAACATTTTTATATGAGTTTGTTTGGAATATTATTGGTTTTATCATAATTTTGATTTTAAAGAAGAATAAATATCGAAAAACAGGACAACTTACTGGATTTTATTTGATGTGGTATTCAGTTGGCCGTTTCTTTATTGAAATACTAAGAACCGATAGTCTAATGTTGGGTAATATTAAAGTGGCAATGTTGGTATCGGGAATACTTTTTGTTGTCGGACTTCTAATGTTTATTTTGCTAAGAAAAGGTTCTAGATTTGATAGACTATATAATGAGGTGGAAAAAGATGAAATCAGATTTTGATGTAGTTGTTATAGGTTGTGGCGTAGCTGGGATGACAGCGGCCATGTATTTAAAAAGGGATAATATGAATGTGGCACTTATCGAAAAAGGTTCCCCAGGCGGATTAATTAACATTTCATCAACAATTGAGAATTATCCTGGTTTTACCAAAATAACCGGCCCAGAGTTAGCATTCAAGATGTACGAACAAATACTATCTTTGAATATTCCGATTAAAACAGGAAATGTTTTAAGAATTGACAATGCCCACGATGATATCAAAACGATTGTCACCGATAAGGAAGAAATTACCTGCAGGAAAATTATTTTGGCAGTTGGAAGAGAACCAAAGAAATTAAATATTGATAGTTTTGATCAATTAACAGGTCGTGGCATTAGCTATTGTGCTTTGTGCGATGGTGCATTATATAAAGGAAAAGATGTTGCGGTTGTAGGTAGTGGTAATAGTGCACTAGAAGAAACTCTATATTTATCAAACCTATGTAATAAAGTTTATTTATTATTAAGAAAAGATGATTTTAGTGGTGACGAAATACTAGTAGAAAAAATAAAAAAGAAAGACAACATTGAGGTATTATTCAATGCTAATATCAAAGAATTTAATAAAAATAATGAAGTGTTAGAATCAATTAATATAAATCAAAAAAAAGAGGTTATTCAATTAGCAGTAGCGGCAGTGTTTATTTTTATAGGATATCAACCAGCGACTAGCTTTTTGAAAGATATGGAATTATTAGATAATCAAGGGTATATAATATGTAATGAAGAACGAAGAACAAAAATAGATGGCATTTATGCTGCAGGAGATGTTGTTAATAAAAGTGCTTTCCAAATTATAACAGCATCAGCAGATGGAGCAATTGCAGCTGTTTCATGTGTAAAGGATTTTGAAAAGTAGGGGATTTTATGAAACTGAATAATAAAGGTTGGGGTTTAAATGTATTTTTGATTCTATTAATGATATTAATTATTGTAATATTTGTTGTATATTGCCAAGCTCAAAACCTAGATATTTAAATAAATTTATTAAAAAAGTATAACATTTTAATTGACAATCATAATATATGATGTTACACTATCAATGTTTGCTTTATTGTTAAGGTTTCTTTGCGGAGGCCTTAATAAATATTAACAAAAAGACACACCTGGGTGTGTGTTAAGAAAGGAGCAGTTATGCCAACAATAAATCAACTTGTAAGAAAGAAAAGAACAGAGAAAACTAGAAAGAGCAAATCACCTG
>CAZNQV010000007.1:0-27526 GCA_964575655.1 uncultured Muribaculaceae bacterium
CAGTTAATGTCAATCCAAATTGTTCAAGTGGAGGCACTTTATCAAGCAATAAGTACTATTGTGAGAAAACATGGCAAACTTCATGTTCTTCAGGATGGTCACAATATGGTGAAGGAAGAAGATGGAATTTAAACACACGAACTTGTTCATAAAATAATAAAGGTTTAGAGTTAATCTAAATCTTTTATTTACATTATTTAATATTTATACTAAAATTAAGAATGAAAGAGTGATTATTATGGATATGGAAAAGTTAGTTAATTATTGTAAACAATATGGTTTTATATACCAAGGTAGTGAAATATATGGTGGGCTTGCTAATACATGGGATTATGGTCCTTTAGGTTGTAGATTAAAAAACAACATTAAAGATGCATGGCGTAAAAGGTTTATTCAAGAAAGAATGAATGCTTATGAAATAGATGCTGATATTTTAATGCATCCAAAAGTTTGGGAAGCATCAGGGCATGTAGGAGGTTTTTCAGATCCTTTAATTGATTGTAAACATTGCAAAACCCGTCATCGTGCTGATAATTTGATTAATGATTTTACTAATAGTTCAATTGGTGAAGCAATGGGTAAAGAGGACATGGTAAAATATATTAAAGAAAATAGTATTGTATGTCCCAAATGTGGAAAGAGTGATTTTACAGATATCCGTGAATTTAATTTAATGTTTCAGACATATCGTGGTGTAACCGAAGACAGCAAAAGTGTTATTTATTTAAGACCAGAAAATGCTCAAGGTGAATATGTTAATTTTTTAAATGTATGTCGTAGTATGAGAACTAAATTACCATTTTCGATAGGTCAAATAGGAAAAGCATTTCGTAATGAAATTACACCAGGAAACTTCACCTTTAGAACAATCGAATTTGAACAAATGGAGTATCAAACTTTTTGCAAAGAAGGTAATGATAACGAACTGTATGAGTATTTTAAAAATTATGGATTAAGTTTTTATAAAGATTTAGGATTACCAGATGAAAAATTAAGATTTCATGATCATGAAAAACTAGCGTTCTATGCAAAAGCTGCTTGTGATATAGAGTATTTATTTCCATTTGGATGGGGAGAAATTAATGGAACCCACAATCGAACAAATTATGATTTAACCCGCCATCAGGAATTTAGCGGTGAAAACCAAGAATATTTAGATCCCGAAACAAATGAAAAATTCATTCCCTATATTATCGAGTCAACTTACGGGGTTGATCGTAGCGTTTTAGCAGTTTTATTCGAATCATACCATGAAGATATTATGGAAAATGGGGAAACAAGAGAAGTAATGAAGTTTAGTCCTTATCTTGCACCATATAAGGTAACAATACTACCATTAATTAAAAAGATTCATAATGAAAGAGCAAAAGAAATATATAATTTATTATCAACGAGTTTTATGTGTAGCTATGATGAATCAGGTACAATTGGTAAAAGATATCGTCGTAGTGACGCTATTGGTACACCTTACTGTATAACAATTGATGATGATACAATTAATAATAATACAGTAACTATAAGAGATCGTGATACTATGGAACAAATAAAATTAAATATCGATGAAGTTACAGAATACATCAATAATAAAATAAAGTTTTAAGCTAGTTTAACTAGCTTTTTTAGTAAAAAGAATTTGACTAACCGCATAATATATGGTATTATCTTAATGTTTGAAGCTCCGCTTTAAACCACATTGAACAGGTTATAAATGGTTAAACCTACCTTAAAAGTGAGTCTTAAATTAAAAGGAGGTATTTATGAAAGCGATTATTGAAACTGGTGGGAAACAATATGTAGTTGGTGAAAATGACATTATTTATGTAGAAAAACTACCAGAAGAAGAAGGCAAGAAAGTTGTATTTGATAAGGTTTTAATGCTTGATGGTAAAGCTGGTTCACCATATATTGATGGTGCAAAAGTTGAAGGCAAAATAGTAAAACATGGAAAAAACAAAAAAATTGTTATTTTCAAATACACACAAAAATCTCAAGCTTCTAGAAGAAAACAAGGTCATCGTCAACCATATACAAAAGTAGAAATTACAAAGATTGTTGGTTAATATGATTAAAGTTATCGTATCAAAAGAGAATAATAAAATAAAAAAAGTTGTAATGAGCGGTCATGCTAATTATGATGAATATGGCAAAGATATTGTTTGCGCATCAGCGAGCAGTATTGTTATTACAACTATTAATTCAATTATAGAAATAAATAAAAATTGGATTAATTACGCATTAGATGAAAAACTAATTCTTGAACTAAATGAACATAATGAAATATTAGATAAATTAGTTGACAATATGCTGAATATGTTACAGGAATTGGCTAATGATTATCAAAAAAATATAAGTATTAAGGAGGAATAATGATGTTAAAATTAAATATTCAACTATTCGCTCATAAAAAAGGTGGAGGTTCATCTACAAATGGTAGAAACTCTGCTGGTAGAAGATTAGGCGCTAAAGTTGCTGACGGACAAAGTGCATCAGCTGGTAGTATCATTTATCGTCAAAGAGGTACTAAAATTCATGCTGGTGAAAATGTTGGTATAGGAAATGATCACACTTTATATGCCAAAATTGACGGTGTTATCAAGTATGAACGTCTTGGTAGAGATAAAAAACAAGTGAGTGTTTATAGTAAATAATAAAGAAGATTAATTTATTTTAATCTTCTTTTTATTTTTGTAATAGTTTCTTTTTTTTCACTGGGATCTAATTCCTGCCATAATAGTTCAAAAAAGACACCAAATCCAGGTAGTACTAATTCCTCTTTTCCTGGAATTGATTCATCTAAAGATTTGATCAAATCCTCAATACTATCATCCTTGGTATTATTAATAATATTTTGTCTAATATCTAAATTCATTTTATCACCAATATTAGTATGATTCATTTTAAAAAAAATATGAAATTAATTGATAATTAAATCATAATGATGTAATATTATATTAAGGAGATGATTATATGACATGGCTATGGATAGTTCTTGCAATTATTCTAATAGTATTAGGATGGGGATTTGGTGTATATAATAAACTTGTTGTTTTAAGAAATAAGAAAGATGATCAATGGTCACAAATTGATGTTCAACTTAAAAGAAGAAGTGATTTAATACCAAATTTGGTTGAAACAGTAAAAGGATATGTAAAACATGAAGAAGGAACTTTAGAAGCAGTTATTAAAGCTCGTAACTCTATGGTGAGTGCTAAAACACCAGAAGATGAAATCAAAGCTGATGGTGAATTAACTGGCGCATTAAATAAGTTATTTGCATTGTCTGAAGCATACCCTGATTTAAAAGCAAATACTAACTTTATCGAATTACAAAAAGAATTAAAAGAAACAGAAGATAAAATTAGTTATGCAAGACAATTCTACAATGATGCAGTTTTATCTTATAACAATAAAGTACAAATGGTACCTAGTAATATTATTGCTAGTATTGCAAAATTTGAAAAAGCAGTATTTTTTGAAGCAACTGAAACTGAAAAAGAAACACCAAAAGTATCATTTTAAGACTTACCTTGTAAGTCTTTTTTAGGAGGATAACATGAAATATATAAGATATTTAGCATTTACATTATGCTTGTTTATATTTAGTATTATTGATGTTAATGCTAGTTATAAAATGAATGATTTGCAAGTTAACATTGAACTAAATGAACAAGGAAATGCCCATATAACAGAAATATGGGATGTCTATGTAGATAGTGGAACCGAATTATATAAAACTGAATATGAATTAGGAAACATGAATATTACGAACTTTGTAGTAAAAGATGAAAGTAATACTATCTTTGAATACACTGATAATTGGAATATTAATGGTTCAATAAATGAAAAAAAACAAAAAAATGGTTTTTATCACTCGACAAATGGTTTAGAGATGTGTTGGGGAATGGGAAGCTATGGGAACCATATTTATACCATTTCATATGATATAGAAAATTTTGTATTCAATACCGATGATTCCCAAGTAATTTATTATCGTGCTATTGATGAAATGGCGAGTATGCCACCACAAAAATTCAGTGTGACAATAACTGGGCCCAAACCATTTAGTGATACATTAGATGTGTGGGGATACGGGTATAAAGGTTATGCTTATGTAAAAGATGGAAAAATATCTATGTCTAACGAAGAAAATACTCCATTATCAGGCAGCAATTATGTTGTAGTGTTAGTAAAATTTCCAATAGCAACCTTTCTAACGAATAGTGAAAATAGCTATGAACAATATGAGAAGTTTGATGATATTTATAATAGTGCTGAAGAAAATACATATGAATATAATTATAATCAAATTTCAATAATTCAAAGAATATTTACTACAATAGTTCCATTCATTTTTCCATTATTTTTTATTATTTTTGCAGTAATTATGGCATCAAAAACGGCTAAATATCAATTTGGAACACTTGGTAGAAAAATTGAAATGAAAAAAATAAATATGTTTCGTGATATTCCTTGCGATAAGAATATTTTTAAAGCATTTTTCGTTGCTCAAGTATATAAACTAAATAACAAAAATACCGATGTACTAAGTTCGATTTTCTTAAAATGGATGTTTGAAGACAAAATAACAATTAATAAAGAGGAAGTTAAAAAATTAATTGGTAGCAAAGAAGAAGTAGTAATTTTCTTTAATAATCCTACATTTGAAACAGCAATTGAACAAGAACTATTTGATATGTTAAAAGAAGCTGCTGAAGACAATAAACTAACAAGTAAAGAATTAGAAAAGTGGTGTAAAACCAACTACACAGAATTTTTTAACTATTTTAGTAAAGTGGAAGCATATGGCAGAGATTTATATGCAAATTTAAATCAAGTGACGCAAATTAACAAAGGATTAGGTAGCAGATACATGATTAATGATAGTCTAAAAGAGGAAGCAATCAAATTAGCGGGACTTAAGAAATTTTTATTAGAATTCTCTAGAATAAAAGAAAAAGAAGCAATTGAAGTAAAACTTTGGAAAGAATATTTAATGTATGCCCAAATATTTGGTATTGCCGATAAAGTAGCAAAACAATTTAAAGATTTTTATCCAGAGATTCAATTAGAAAATAATAATATTGATATGATGGATGTTATCATATTAAATAATATAATCAATACAAATGCTGTTAGTGCAGCATCATCAGCAAGAGCAGCAGCTCAATCGTATTCTGCCGGTGGTGGTGGATTCTCATCTGGTGGTGGCGGTGGCGGTTCCTTCGGAGGCGGCGGAGGTGCTGGTGGCCGTTAAAAAACACTAGACAATTAAAATAATATGTGATAAGATTAAAAGCGTTAAAAAAGTGATCCGCTTAATAAATTATTAATGATCATTGGTTATAAGGAGGAATAAGCGTGAACGTAGTTGATAAGATTACAGAAAAACAAATGCGTAAAGATTTACCTGAATTTAGAGTAGGTGATACTATTCGTGTTGATGTTAAGATCATTGAAGGAAAAAAAGAAAGAATTCAAGCTTTCGAAGGTATCGTTAAAGGTATCAAAGGGTCTGGAGTATCTGAAACATTTACAGTAAGAAAAGAATCTTATGGCGTAGGAGTAGAAAGAATATTTCCAATCCATTCACCAAAGATTGCGGGTATTACAGTTATTAAAAAAGGTAAAGTTAGACGTGCAAAATTAAATTTTTTAAGAGATTTTGTTGGTCAATATCGCATAAAAGAAAGAGGAAGAAAATAAGGCCACAGCCTTATTTTTTGGTTTAATTATGAAAAAAGGAAATATTAAAGGATTATTAGGTTATATCATTGCAGTTAAAGGATTATTGAGTTATGTAATCATTATCATTATTGTAGTATTAATTAAATCTTTTGTAGTTACACCGATAAGAGTTAATGGGGATAGCATGAATGAGACGCTCTATGATAAGGAAATCATGTTATTAAATAAATATATTTATAACTTTGAAGATGTAGAAAGATTCGATATAGTTGTGGTAAAATATGAAAAATCAAAATTAATTAAAAGAGTTATCGGTCTACCAGGCGAAACTATTGAGTATAAAGATAGTAAATTATATATTGATGGTGAAGTGATAGAAGAACCATATATAAAAGAAGAAACATTAGATTTTGTAACAAAAGAAATACCTCAGAATTGTTATTTCATTATGGGTGATAATCGAGATGATTCATTAGATTCAAGATACTTTGGTTGTGTTAACAAAAAAGATGTTTTAGGATATACAAATTTTATTATGTTTCCATTCACTAAAATAGGAAAAGTGCAATAGTGATTTATTGCACTTATCTTTTTTATATGATAAAATTAAATAGAAATAAAAGAAGGAATGATAACGATGATCGATATTAATTTAATTAGAGAAAACAAAGAATTAGTCAAAGAGAATATGAAGAAAAAATATCAAGATAATAAACTACATTTAGTAGATGAAGCTTATGAAATTGATATTGAATTTAGGAGCATTAAATCTCAAGGGGATGCCTTGCGCAATAAGAAAAATGTATTAAGTGATCAAATTGGTCTTTTAATGCGTGATGGTAAAAAAGACGAAGCAAATGCAGTTAAAGAAGAAATATTAAAAATAAATGATGATATTGAAAAACTTACTAAACAAGAAGAAGAACTATCATTAAAATTAAGAAAAACAATGCTATATATTCCTAATATTATTGATAGTACAGTTCCAATTGGTAAAGATGATAGTGAAAATGTGGAATTAGAGAAATTTGGAGACCCAGTAGTACCAGAATATGAAATTCCATATCATGCTGATATAATGGACAAATTAAATGGTATTGATTTAGATAGTGCTAGAAGGGTATCAGGTAATGGATTTTATTATTTAACTGGTAATATTGCAAGACTACATTCTGCTCTTTTAACATATGCTAGAGACTTTATGATTGACAAAGGTTTTACCTATGTTATTCCACCATTTATGTTAAATGCTGATGCAGTTAATGGAGTTATGAGTTTTGAAGAAAAAGATAGCATGATGTATAAAATTGAAAATGAAGATCTATACTTAATAGGAACTAGTGAACATTCAATGATCGCTAGATTTATGAATCAAATTTTAATGGAGAAAGAATTACCTTTAACTCTTACTTCATATTCCCCATGTTTTAGAAAAGAAGTAGGTGCTCATGGTATAGAGGAACGTGGTGTTTATCGTCTACATCAATTTGAAAAACAAGAAATGATTGTTATTTGTAAACCACAAGATAGTATGAATTGGTACAATAAAATGTGGCAAGCTAGTGTTGAATTTTGTAGAAATTTGAATATCCCAATTAGAACTTTAGAATGTTGCAGTGGTGATTTGGCAGATTTAAAAGTTAAATCAGTAGATATTGAAGCATGGTCACCTCGCCAACAAAAATATTTTGAAGTCGGCAGTTGTTCTAACCTAGGTGATGCACAAGCAAGAAGATTAGGAATTAGAGTAAATAGTGATGATGGAAAGTATATTCCGCATACTTTAAATAACACAGTTGTTGCTACACCAAGAGTATTAATTGCATTTCTAGAAAATAATTACAATGCAGATGGAACAATTAATATACCAGAAGCATTGAAAAATTATATGGGAGGAGTTGAAAAAATATAATATGACAAATAAAATTTATATGGCATTTGAAAAATCACTTCGCGAATTACCACTTGACGGCACAGAATTAATAAAAAGAACAGATAGAAGAAAATTAACCGAAAAAGCTTTTTTAAAAGACAAACAAATTTATGTTTATAATTCACAGTCATTAGCTCCAAAAGAAGAAAATTTTGTTTTATACAATATGTTAGAATTATGTATAAGGGCATTAGAATATGTAGTCAATCCAGATGAAATGTATAAATTTAATAATGCGATTAATGCGGTATTTAACAAAACCAATTTAGAATTAGGTAATGGCAATATAAAATCCGCCAATCGCGTGTTAAAAACAGGAATAAAAACAATGACTACTGCACACGAAAAATATATGCAACCACAAACAAATAGAAAAGGAAGATAATATGAAATACTTTTTTGCAGGTATTAAGGGAACTGGCATGAGTGCATTAGCTTCAATGTTATATGATTTAGGCAACGAAATAATTGGTTATGATGATAATCCTAATTATTCATTTACTGAAGAAGAATTAAAAAAGAGGGACATTCCTATCTATTATGATTTAGAAAAATTAGAACAAGGAATGATTTTTGTTCATACTTCAGCGATTCATGAAGATCATAAAGCAGTTATAAAAGCTAAAGAATTAGGCTTAGAAACATTAGAATATTTTAATTTATTAGGTAAGTTAACAAAAGACTTTGAAACGATTTCAATTAGTGGTTGTCATGGGAAAACTACCACAACCGCATTGATGTCAAAAATATTTAGTGATACTACTTTTGGATGTAATTATTTAATAGGTGATGGTCGCGGATATATTGATTTAAACTCTAAGATTTTTATCGTTGAGTCATGCGAATATAAAAGACATTTTTTAGAATACTTTCCACAATATATTGTTATAACAAACATCGAATTAGATCATATTGATTACTATCATGATTTATCTGATTATATTAGTGCATATCAATCATTTATTGAAAAACCATGTCATAAGGTAATTGCTTGTGGTGATGATGTTAATGTTAGAAAATTAGTTAGTGATAAAATTATTTATTATGGTTTATCTGATAATAATGATATAATCGCTAAAAATTTAAAACTAGATGATAATGGTAGTAGTTTTGATGTATACATTTATAACGAATATTTTGGTCACTTTGACATTCCTTTATATGGTGAACATATGGTATTAAATGCGTTGGCTTGTATTGGTATATGTAATTTAAAAGGTATATCATACAATCAAATTCATGATTCAATGTGTCACTTTGAAGGAGCAAAGAGAAGATTTAAAGAAGAGAAAATTGGTAATAATATATTGATAGATGATTATGCTCATCATCCAACTGAAGTAAAAGTGACACTAGAGGCAGCTCGTCAAAAGTATCCTGACAAAGAATTAGTTGCAGTTTTAAAAATTCATACATTATCTCGTGCAAAAGAAATGCAAGATGATTTTGTGGATGCTTTAAACTTAGCCGATAAAGCCTATGTAATGGATATATATAACGATCGCGAAAATCCACTTGATTATCCTGGTATTTCAGCAGACACAATTATTAGTAAACTTAAAAATGGTGAGTATATTAATGAAGAAATGGCAGATAAATTATTAAAACATAATAATGCAGTTCTTTGTTTTCTAAGCAGTAAAGATATATATTTCTTAATGGAAAAATATAAAAAAATGTTGGAGGATTAACATGGAAATAGAAATCTTAAAAGTAGGCGAATTACAAACCAATTGTTATATTGTTATTAAAGATGGAAAGTGTTTAATTATTGATCCCGGTTCAGATGAAGATTTTATCATTAAAAGGATTAAAGAATTAGCAATAGAGCCGATAGCAATCTTAATTACACATTCCCATTTTGATCATATTGGTGCTGTTAATCGTTTAAAAGAAATCTATGGAATAAAAGTTTATAACCATGATAATTTATTTGAAGAAAGAACAACTTTGATGCCTTTTGTTTTCAATGTTATTTATACACCGGGGCACTCTAAAGATTCAATTAGTTTTTATTTTGAGAGCTATGAGATTATATTTACTGGTGACTTTTTGTTTTATGAAGATATTGGAAGAACAGATTTACCGACATCTTCATACTATGATATGTTAAATAGTATTGAAAAAATAAAATCATACGATGAAGAAATAAAAATATATCCTGGTCATGGACCAAGTACAACATTAGCTCACGAAATTAAAAATAATACATATTTTCAATAGAAAGGATAAAAAAATGAATAAAATAATGGATGGCAAGATGCTAGCATCAAAAATTAAACAAAGTTTACAGGAAGAAATAAAGAGCATCAATAAAAAACTCAAACTAGCAGTTATACAAGTTGGTGATAACTCAGCTAGTAGCATTTATGTAAATAAAAAGAAACAATTATGTGAAGAAATGAATATTGAATTTGAATTATTCAAATTTGATGATGTAACTAATCAAAAATTATTAGAACTAATTGATTGTCTAAATACTAATGATGAAATAACTGGTATTCTAGTTCAATTACCATTACCAGGATATTTAAATGAAAAACTAATTATTGAGGCAATTGACCCTATTAAAGATGTTGATGGCTTAACAAGTTATAATATGAACAAATTAATCAATAACGAAAAAGGGATAATTCCTGGCACAACCTTAGGTGTATTAAAACTATTAGAGAATTATAATATTGAATTATCTGGGAAACATGTTGTCATTGTTGGGCGTAGTCGTTTAGTTGGAATTCCGACCACTATCGCTATACTTAATCAAGATGCAACAGTTACAATGTGTCATTCTAAGACTAACAATTTAAGTAATTACACGCAAGAAGCTGATATAATTATTAGTGCCACCGGACAAAAAAATCTAATTACTAACGAGATGATTAAACAAAATGTAATATTAATTGATATTGGTATTACTCGTGAAGACAAATTATATGGGGATATCGATTATCAAGATGTCTTAGATAAATGTAGTTTAATAACCCCTGTTCCTGGAGGAGTAGGGCCAATGACTACCATTATGTTAATTAATAACATCATTGAGTGCTATCGTCTTCAAGAATAATATTGAATTTTTTTCCCTTTTATGGTACATTAATAAACATTTAGGAGGAATCTATGTTAAATAAATCATTTAAAGATGAATTAGATGTTATTAGTCTAACTGAAGAACAAAAAGATAACCCAGAAATTGCCTTTCAATTATTAGTAGAAGATGAATTTAATGCAGAACAAATTTCTAATAGATTGCAAAATGATCCTATCTTTGGTGGAATATATGACTGGTATTATTTTCTATCAGATGATCAACAAAATCAAATTGACTATCGAGATTTAGCAGAATTATATGAAACTATTAATAATCACAAAAGTATTCTTGCAATTAATCAAGATTCAATGGTTTTAACAAAAAAACTAAATGATTAAAATTACAAATAATAGTTGCAATTTCATATCATTGTATAGTATAATTACATAGCAAAGCGAAAAGCAAATGATTTTATCAATGAGGAAGGAGAGATTGTTATGGCAGTTCCTTTTAGTAAAGTATCAAAAACCAGAAAAAGAAAAAGAAGAACTCATATGAAATTAACTGCAAATGGGACAATTAAATGCCCTAATTGCGGTGCAATGATTAGACCACATCGTGTTTGTAAAGAATGTGGATTTTACAAAGGTAAAAAAGTTATTACTGAAGAAGAAAAATAGACATTATATGCAATGTCTTTTTTTTATACTATAATTGGTGAGGAAAATGAAAATTTATTTAGATTATATTTTTCTTATCAATTTTTTATTTGATTTCATTTTATTAACTGGAGTTTCATTGTTGTTAAAGCGGAATATAAAAATAATAAGAATAGTGTTGGGGAGTATCTTTGGTGGTCTAACTATGATAATTCTATTTTTAAACATAGGTAGTATTATGTTATTTATATTAAAAATGTTAACCGGAATACTAATGGTAATTATTACATTTAGTTTTAAAAATATCAAATATACTTTTAATAACTTCATTAATTTAATGATTTCTAGTGTAGTATTAGGTGGTAGTTTATATCTAATGAACATTAATAATGAAAGCAACAATATGCACTTTTTCACTAATAATCAAACAATAAATATTATCGCATTGTTAGTAATTAGTATTATCGTTTTATACATATATATCAAATGTAGTATTTCATATAAGCAAGAGTTTAATAAGTTTTATAAAATAGATGTATACATTAATAATCAAAAATACTTATGTAACGCTTATCTGGATACTGGTAATAAATTAAAAGATCCATATTTTAAAAAACCGATTATTTTAACTAATAATCAACAAATAGAGTTTAAAAATATCATATATGTCCCATTTCAAACATTAAATAATAGTGGAGTCTTAGAATGTATGTTAGTAGAAAAAATATATATTCATAATATTGGATATCGAAACAAAGTATTATTAGGACGAGCATATGATAAATTTCAAATTGAAGGTATCGACACGATAATAAATGAAAGGATATTGGAGGAATCAAATGATTGAATATTTAAAAAAACTATTAAGGAAAATTAAAAAAGAAGTAATATATTACGTAGGTAGTAGTGATGCCTTACCACCACCACTTTTAAAAGAGGAAGAAGAACACTATATAAAATTAGCTCAAAATAATGATCTACAAGCACGAAATAAATTAATTGAACATAACTTACGATTAGTTGTTTTTTTAGCGAAAAAATATGAAAACACCAATATTGATTTAGAAGATTTAGTATCAATTGGCTCAATTGGATTAATCAAAGGGATTAACACTTTTAGTCAAGATAAAAACATTAAATTAGCGACATACTGTTCTAGATGTATCGATAATGAAATACTAATGTATTTACGTAAAAACAAAAAAACCAGAACTGATGTTAGTTTAGAAGAAAGTTTAAGTCATGATGCTGATGGCAATGAATTAAGATTAGAAGACATATTAGGAACCGAAAATGATATTGTAACTAAAAATTTAGACAACGAAATTGAAAAAGATTTATTATTAACCGAAATATCTAAACTTGATAAAAGAGATCAAGAAATAATGACATTACGCTATGGATTAAATGGAGTTAATGAAATGACTCAAAAAGATGTAGCTGAAAAACTATGTATTTCACAATCATATATTTCACGAATTGAAAAGAAAGTTATTAAAAGACTTAAAAATATTATTAAAATTTAGTATAATGTAATTGGTGGTATTATGAATTACTTAATAATTGCAACTGATAGTATAATTGATAAAGAAATTAAACATATTATTGATGAAAATAATATTGATAACAACAATATATATCATTTTGACTTGGATGAAGTTTCATTTTTAAAACCATTAGAAATATTAGATACAATTAACATGTTCGAAAGTAAGAAAATAGTTATTTGTAAAAATTTAGGCAAACTAGATGAAGAAGATAAGTTTATTAACTATCTTAAAAATCCTAGTCAAAATATTTTGATATTATGCAATAATACAAAACCAACAAAAAAAATATTTGATAGTCTAAATGAATTTGTGACAATTATTGATACTGAAGAAAACATATTTGATTACATAAAAAGAAGTTTTAAAGATTACAAGATAGATTTTCGAACCATTAGATTAATTGAAGAATATACTAGTGGGGATTTAAATAGAATTATTAACGAAATTGAAAAATTAAAACAATATCGTTTTGATACCAAAATGATCGAATTAACAGATGTTGAAGAATTGATTACTAAAGATATATCTAGTAATATTTTTAATCTAATTGATGCTATAGATGATGGAAATAAAGAAAAAGCATTTAAAGTATACAATGAATTGCTAAAAATAGGCGAAGATGAAATCAAAATAATAAATATGTTAGCGAAAAACTATCGTTTGATTTTTCAAGTTAAAATTCTAGGACTAAATCATAATTTAAAAGAAATAAAAGATATTACCAAAGCTCATCAATATGCAATTAGTAAAGCACAATCAAAATCATATAATTATACACTCGATGAATTGAAACTAATTTTGCAAAAATTGAGCATGATTGATATTAGAATAAAAACAGGGGAAGTTGACAAAAAAATTGAATTACCTTTATTTATTGCCAGTATGTAAATAACTAGTTTATAAACTAGTTTTTTTATGTTAAAATAATAGTTGGTGATAGTATGGTTTATTTAGATTACTCAGCAACAACTAAAACAGATGAAGAAGTTTTAGCAAGATTTAATAAAATTAATCAAGATTTTTTTGCTAATCCTAATTCTAACTATAAGATTAGTTATGAATCCAAAGAAATAATTATTGATGCAACAAATCAAATAGCAAATTACTTAAATGTTAATCCAACAGAAATAATTTTTACTAGTGGGGCTAGCGAATCAAATAATTTTGCCATCAAAGGATTAGCCCAATTTTTAAATAAAAAGCATATAATTACAACTAATTTAGAACACTCATCGATTATCTCAACAATGAATGCATTACAACAAGAAGGCTATGTCATTGATTTAGTAAAATTAGATACAAAGGGTAGAGTTGATATTGAAAATTTAAAAAGTTTAATTAACGAAGATACTTTTTTAATTTCGATTTGTATGGTCGATAGTGAACTAGGAATTGCACAACCAATTACTGAAATAGGTAATCTATTAAAAGATTATCCAGATATTTATTTTCATAGCGATATTACCCAAGCATTAGGAAAAATAAGCGTTGATTTAACTAATGTTGATTTAGCATCTTTTTCAGCCCATAAGATATATGGCTTCAAAGGAATTGGTGGATTAGTAAAAAAAGATCACATTAAATTATATCCTTTAATTCATGGCGGAAAATCAACTACCATTTATCGTAGTGGTACTCCCCAAACTGAACTAATTGATTCAATTAAAACAAGTATGGATTTAATTATTCCTAAAGTTAATTCGAATTACGAACAAGTTACCAAATTGAATAGTTTTTTAAAAGAGGAAATAAGCAAATATGACACTATTTTAATTAATAGCAATGAATACTCCATACCACATATATTAAATATTAGTATTTTAAATAGTAATGCTAATACAATTCAAAGATATTTTGCCAGTCATGAAATATATTTTTCAACCAAAACAGCATGTGCATTAAATGATGATTATTCAAAGGCAGTATACGAACTATATAGTGATAAACAACGAGCAGCATCTTCGATTAGGATTAGTTTATCTTATAAAACTACAAAAGAAGAAATAAAAGAATTCTTAAAAGTATTGGCAGGTTTTATCGATGAAAATAATTAAGATTAGTGCTTTATGGTGTCCATCATGTATAATTATGAACAAAATATATCATGAATTATCACAAGAATATGGAATTGAATTGATTAATTACGATTATGATTTTGATGAGGAACTTGTTAGTCAATATGAAGTAGGTAAAACGCTACCAGTTGCGATTGTTTTAAATGATAATAATCAGGAAGCCTTTAGATTAATAGGTGAAAATTCAAAACAAGAGATAATTACAAAATTAAAAGATATTATAAAGGAAGTATGATATTATGAAACAAAAATTATTGTTAATACTAGCGATGATAGTATTTTTGTTTTTTCCAACAGTTGTAAATGCAAAAAATATAAATATTTATTTATTTTATGGTAAAGAATGCCCTCATTGTGAAAAAGAGCGCTCTTTTTTAACAAATTATTTAAATAAAGAAGATAAAAGCAATGTAAAACTATATGAATATGAAGTTTGGTACAATCGAACCAATCAAAAAATATGGCAAGAAGTTCAAGCTACTCTTGATGTTAAAGCTAAAGGAGTACCATATTTAGTAATCGGGCAAGAAGTTATATCAGGATATATGGAAGATATAACCGATGAAAGAATTATAGAAACGATAGGCTATTATGAAAAAAACGATTACCAAGACATAGTAGGGGAAATGTTAGGATACACCGAAAAATCAGATATAAAAAATGAAACAAAAGAAGCAAAAGAAACATTTAAATTACCTATTTTAGGAGAAGTAAAGGCTAAAGAAGTATCATTACCATTAGTGGCCGCTGTCATTGGCTTTGTTGATGGATTTAATCCATGTGCGATGTGGGTATTGTTGTTTTTAATTAGTATGCTATTAGGAATGAAAAACAAAAAAAGAATGTGGGCTTTAGGTTTAAGTTTTATTCTAACTTCCGGAATTATCTATTTATTATTTATGGTATCTTGGTTAAATTTTGCAACATTAACCAGCAAAGTTGTTTTAATTAGAATTTTAATTGGAATTTTTGCGACTATTTTTGGAATCATAAACATATATAAATATGGGAAAAATGTTAAACAAAAAGAAGTTGGTTGTGATGTAACCGGAGATTCAAAAAGAAAAAAAATAATGACTAGAATTAAAAACATTACTAGTCAACAAAAATTTATTTTAGCACTATTAGGGATAATCATTTTAGCTATATCAGTTAATATGATTGAATTATTATGTTCATTAGGATTACCATTAATATTTACCCAATTATTAGCAATAAATAATCTTAGTGTTTTAGCATATTGCCTTAATTTATTCATTTATATACTATTTTTCTTACTTGATGATATTCTTATCTTTGCTATAGCAATGAAAACTTTAGAAATAAAGGCAGTATCAGCAAAATATGGAAAATACTCACACTTAATTGGTGGTATCATCATGTTTATTATTGGAATTCTTATGATTATTAAACCAGAATGGCTAATGTTTACTTTTTAATAATTTTATGATATAATATGCAACCATAAAAGTGAAAGAGGAAAAAAATATGGGGAGCTATTATCAGCAATTATCAAAAGAACAATTAGTTACATTATCAAAAATCGCTATTAATAAGGATTCAATAGATGAAAACTTTGAGGCTTGTCATCAATTACTTGAAAGTAATAATAATTTTTTAGCACACTTAGACAAACCATATGTAACATATTATTTTAAACTAATAAAACAAATTACTAGTAAACGCCAGCAAATTAACAAAGAACAATATGGAGATATCATCAAAGAATATAATACAATAATTAGTAAAACAGCTTTATTAATAAAAGAACTACACTTAAATAAGAATCCATTAACTCAATATTTCGCTGTTTCTGATTTAATGCATAATGGGCATCTCTCTTATGAGGGTGTGTTGCAATATGACTCACCGAAGGATAGTTCCTTTAAAGATATAACTGGATATCTTGGAATGGATGTCATATTAGGTTACGGTTGTTGTCGCCATCAAGCTAATGTATTAAAAGATATTTTAAGCACCTTAGATAATAAAACAAAATTACTTTCTGTTAGTGGTGAACCAAATTCACCTGCTGATCATTTAATAGTAATATTAAATGATAATAAACAATATTTTGGTTTAGAAAGTACCTATCATCATTTATATTTTTTCAAACCAGATGGTAGCATTATTGCCCTAAATGAATATAAAAAAGATAATCCAACACCCGATTATTTTATGAAATTAAGTTATACCTATTTTCAAGGTAAATGGCAAAATTTACATCAATTAAGGAAATATTTTAGCGAAGTAACCAAAGAAAACTATGCGATGAACATAGCAACTATTGATAACTACGAAGAAGCCAAAATAATTGCAGAAGACCAGTACTATAATAATTATCCATTGATAAGTGACTTTGAAGATGATATATTTTCATCTCAAGAGAAAATATATACCAGATTAAAACAAGAAAAAAGATATTAAAAAATCAATGTTTTTAATATCTTTTTAGTATTAGAAAAATTAAGTTTAGCAATTTCATTTAGTTTTTCTTTTCCAAAAGAATCAACAATTTCCTCACCAATTTTATCAACATTAGCACCTGATCCTTTTGGTAGTGGGATTTTTAATTCGTCACTTAATTTATCAAATTCTTTTAAGAAAATATATCTACTAATTAAAGATGAACAAGCGACTGCTAAATTTTTATCTTCTGCTTTTGTTAAAAAAGTTATCCCTTTTAAAGGATTTATAGTGTCACTTAAATAATTATAATAATTTTTTTCTTTAGCAAATTCATCAATAATAATATATTCAACGGGTTCATTAATTTCACTTTTCAAACTAGATAATACTTTATTATGCATAATTGCTTTAATTTTATTCATATTAACTTCTTTTGAATATTTCTCGTTATATTCTTTATTATTTAAAATAATACTTTTATATTTAATTTTATCAATGAATTTTGGAACTATCTTAAGAATATCATCATCAGTTAACTTTTTAGAATCTTTTACTTTAATACTTTCTAAAAAAGAAATATCATCCTTTTTAACATAACTTGCGGTTACAACAATCGGTCCAAAATAATCTCCTGTTCCAACTTCATCAGAACCAATACTATTAGCATAATAAATTTCTTGCTTAATCTCGGTAGGTTTATCATTTTCAATAACAGCACTCCACATATTAGCATCAACATCAGCAGAAGTTCCTTGAAACATACACTTGCCGGATTCGTATAGAGTAATAATTGTATCTTCCTCTTCAGCTTGAAATATAGCGTAAGGAGGCGTTTTATCTCTTAATTTATCCTTATAATATTCAATCATTTTATCTTTAGTTTCATTATCTACCTTAATTACGATATTCATATCCAATCACCTAAAAATATTATAGCATAAAAACTAAATATAAGTTATAATAAATAATATAGAAAGAGGTGTAAGTAATGAATGTTGTTGATGCAATAATTCTATTATTAATATTATCGTTTGGCGCTTTAGGTGCAAAAAGAGGCTTCTTCAAACAAACCTTAATGACGGTAGGAACTGTCTTCATTTTTATTTTAGCATTTGCTTTAAAAGATCCAGTTGCAAACATAATTAGTTTGAAATTACCATTTTGGGATTTCAAAGGTATTGCTAGTGGTTTAACATCACTGAATATTTTATTTTATCAATTAATTGCCTTTTTAATTGTTTTAATTGTTTTGTTTATTGTCTTAGAAATACTAATAAAAATTGCCAGTGGTATCGAAAAACTACTAAAATGGACAATTGTTTTAGGTATTCCATCTAAAATATTAGGATTTCTTGTTGGGATACTAGAAGGTTATGTAATCATGTTTATTGTATTATTTGTTCTTAGCTTACCATTTATAAATATTAAGTTAGTTAACGATGCCAAATTAAAACCAATTATTTTAAATTCATCACCCGTTTTAACTAATGTTGTAGAAAAAACAAACGAAGCAGTAGTAGATATCTATAAAGAAATAGATAAATATGATGGTAAAGATAAAACAAAATTAAATTTATCAATAATTAAGTTATTATTAAAATATGATATAATAGATAAAGAATATTTAAAAAGCTTACAAGATGCTGGCAAATTTAATATTGCTGGACTTGATGCTTTAACATAAGGAGAGAATATGATACATTTAACAAACGAAAATTTACAAGAATTAATTAAAGAAGGAAAGGTAATCGTAGATTTTTATGCTGATTGGTGCGGTCCATGTAAAATGCTAGGGCCAGTATTAGAACAAATCAGTAGTGAACGTTCTAGTCTAAAAGTTATTAAAGTTAATGTTGATGAACATCCAGAATTAGCTCAACAATACGGAGTAATGTCAATACCTAGAGTATTAGTATATCAAGATAATAAATTAATTAACGATATTACCGGTTTTGTTGGAAAAGATGAGATATTAAAAGGATTAAGTGAATAACCTAATCCTTTTTGTTTTCCATAATTCTTATATATTCTAAATTAATAGTTGATTTAAAATAATCAATTTCATCTATTGGAATCCTAATAGTGAATGTAATGTCATTAGCAAACTCTTTATTAATAATTGCATATTTACTACAGCTAGCTTCTAATAATTTCAAATTATCATAATTAGTAACTAATGTCAGTTGAACACTGTTATCAGGAATGATTAATTCTATCATATTTAAAGCCTCTTTAACACCATTAGAATAAGCTCTAAACAAACCACCAGTTCCCAATTCAATCCCCCCAAAATATCTAATTGTAACCGCTAAAACATTATCAATACTGTTTTTTTCTAAGATACTTAACATTGGGATTCCCGCAGTACCAGTAGGTTCTTTATCATCACTATATTTTTTATTAACACCATTAATTATATAAGCATAACAAATATGGGTAGCATCTTTATATTCTATTTTTAATTGATTAAGAATAGTATTTGCCTCCTCAATGGTCGTAATTTTATATAATTTTGTAATAAATTTTGATTTTTTAATTATTATCTCGTTAACAACATTGTTTTTAATCTCCATAATTCTCACCAATATAAGTATACCCTAAAATATAAAATAATGATATAATTTAGATGGAAGTGATATTATGCAAAAAACGGTAATTATAACAGATTATGATCATTTTGGACGAGGTATAACTAAACTAAAAGATAAAATTGTTTTTGTTAATAATGCTTTAAAAAATGAGGAAGTATCGATTACCATAACTAAAGAACATAAAAACTATATTGAAGCAAATACCCAAAAAATAATAAGATCGAATGAAAATAGAGTAGAACCAATTTGCCCATATTACAATATTTGTGGTGGATGTAATCTAATGCATATGTCATATCAAGAACAATTAAATTTTAAACAATCAAAAATAACTAATATTATTAATAAATATGTTAAGCAAAATATCAAAATTAACAAGATAGTTTCCACCAACCAATATAACTATCGTAACAAGATAACTTTAAAAGTTAAAAATAACATCCTAGGTTATTATCAAGAAGAAACAAACAATTTAGTTAAAATAGATAAATGTTATCTAGCCGATGATAAAATAAATGATTTAATTAAATCCATTAAACAACATGACTTGAAGAATTATGATCAAATCATTATAAGAGCAAGTAAGAATCTTGATGAAAGTATGATTTTATTTAAAGACAATAATAGTTTTATTTTAGAAAAGCTTGGTAACTATATATTCAAAATATCTGGAGATTCATTTTTTCAGGTAAATACTAAAGGTGCTGAAATAATGTATCAACAAGTTTTAGATTATTTAGATTTAAAAGGGACTGAAAATATATTAGATTTATACTGTGGTACTGGCACAATCAGTATTTATATTAGTAATCACGCTAATCATGTGACTGGCATTGAAATCAATAAAGATGCAATTCGTGATGCAAATTATAATAAGAAAATTAATCATATTAAAAACCTTACCTTTATTAATGATGATGTAAAGAATATTGAAATAAAACAATATGATGTTGTAATTATTGATCCACCAAGAAGTGGAATAAATCAAGAAACTATCAATAAAATTATTGAAATTAATCCTAAAAAGATAGTTTATGTTTCTTGTGATCCAATGACATTAGCACGGGATTTGAATATATTAAAAGAAAAATATAACATTGAAGAAATAACACCAATTGATATGTTCCCCAATACATATCACGTTGAATGTGTTACAGTATTACATCGAAAATAGATAAAAAATAAAAGCAATAAGTGGTGAATATAAAATGAATTTAAATGAAAAAACCTTGGAAGAGTTGTGGCAATTATTTCCCATAACTTTGGTTGATAATGATGAAAAATTCAAAAAGCAGTACGCCGAAGAAGAAACTATTTTAAAACTATTATTAGGAAAATATATAATGCGAATAAGTCATATAGGAAGTACCGCAATTAATTGTATTAAAACTAAACCAATAGTAGACATTTTAATAGAAATAGATTTTAAATATAAAAATATAATTAAAGATATATTACTTACTAACAAATATATTTTGATGAATGAAACTACAAACAAAATATCCTATAATAAAGGATATACTGACAATGGTTATGCCGAAAAAGTTTTTCATATCCATTTTAAAAAATATAAAGATTCTGATGAACTATACTTTAGAGATTATCTTAATGACAATCAATTAATAGCAAAAGAATATGAAAAACTAAAAATAACATTATTTAATAAATATAAACCTAATAGAGATTTATATACCAGTGGTAAAACAAAATTTGTTAACAAAATAGTTAATTTAGCGAAACAGGAATATAAAAACAGATATTAACAAAATATAATTACACCATAATATCAAAATAGCATTTTAAATCATTTTAATAAAATAAAAAAGGAGTAGTAGGATGGATTATTCAGAAGAACTAACATTTCAAAAAGACACAAATGAACAGTATTGGGTAATTAATATTATGAAAGGACAAGATACTTTAAAGATTTCTTATGAACATAACTTTGATTTGTATTGGACATTTATTAGTGATTGTAATAATAAGTTTACTATCAGCCAAGAAAACTATGAACTATATAAAGTGTTTGACAAATTATATCAAAGAATAAAACACTATCAGATATTTGAGCCAGCAACCGAAGAAGAAAAAAATGATATTAATAAACTAAATGAATCACACAAAGAACAATCAAGAAAATTATATAATGAAGAAACTGGTATAATAGAATGGTTCTGTGATGATTGTTGTAAAGAAAAAGCAAACAGTGTGAGAATTATTCCTGGTGAAGATAAATATGAATTAGAATTTGTCAGAAGAAGAAATAATTCATCATGTATAACACCAATTAGATTTAGAAATATTGGTAGCAGATACAATCCGTTAAATACATTATTTTGCAAACACTACAATGAATTATGCGATGTTGATGACCAAGTTCATCAAATTTCATTAGGTGAGGTAGCCTACCGCATGAAAGTAAAATTATAGATTTTATAATTCGTGGTGAAAATTTAATACAGAAGCACTACTTACTAGCATGACAATAGAAAAGAGGAAAAGATTATGGCGGAGTTTTCCAAAGAAATACAAATTTTAAAAAATAAAGATAACGAATACTGGAATATTAACCTTATGAATGAAAATGACACATTAGGGATTTTTTATGGTGGTAATTTGGATATTTATTGGATGTTGATAAGCAAAAAAAATACAAATTTTATAATTGATAAAGAAAATTATGAATTATTTCAAATTTTTGATCGATTATATAGACGAATTAAAAACTGTCAGATTTTTGAAATGAGTGAAGACGAAAGAATAAATGGAAGAATTGATGAAACACCAGAGCAAATAAAACAAGAATTAGATGAATTGAATGAATGGCATAGTCAAAAAGAACCATATAAAAAACTATATAATAAACAAACAGGGATTATTGAATGGTTTAGCGACGATTATGCCGAAGAAGAGGCCAACAGCGTTAAGATTATTCCTCATGAAGATAAATATGAAATAGAATTTGTAAGACGGGGTGATAATTTTAAATATATGACATCAATAAGATTTAGAAATAGTGGAAGTAGATATGATTATTTTAATTTTATCTTTTGCAAACATTATAATGAATTATGCGAAGTAGACGATAAAGCTCATCAAATAAGCTTAGATGAAATTGCTTATCGTATGAAAGTAAAATTGTAGGTGGAAAGATGAAATTATTATTACATACTTGTTGTGCACCATGTTCCATCATGTGCATTGAACAATTAAAACCAAATTATGATATTACAAGTTATTTTTACAATCCTAATATTCATCCATATACCGAATACAAAGCAAGAAAAGAGACATTAATTAATTATTTAAAAAGTATTAATGTTAAACTAGTAATTAACGATAATTATGGATTAAATAACTTCATCAAAGAAATTTATCCCGATTTTAATAATCGTTGTGGCAAATGTTATAAAATAAGATTAGAAGAAACCGTAAAATTTGCCAAAGCAAATGGTTTTGATTGCTTTACAACAACTTTATTTATTAGTCCATATCAAAATCATGAATTATTAAAAAATATTTGTGAAGATTTGAGTAAAGAATATAATATAAAGTTCGTTTATCAAGACTTTCGTCCTTATTTTAGAGAAGGACAAAATAAAGCTCGTGAATTAGGATTATATATGCAAAAGTATTGTGGTTGTATATTTAGTGAACAAGATCGATATCTAAAAAAATAATGTAGAAAGGAGAATATTATGTTTAAAGAAAAACTAAGTTTAGTACCAACTAAACCAGGATGTTATATAATGAAAGATCAAGATAATCATATTATCTATGTTGGCAAAGCTAAAAACTTAAAAAATCGTCTTAAAAGTTATTTTAATGGTACTCATACTGGTAAAACTTTAGCCTTAGTAAATAATATTAAAGATTTTGAATATATCATTACTAATAATGAAACAGAATCATTAATCTTAGAAATAAATTTAATTAAAAAGTATTCTCCAAAATACAATATTCTATTAAAAGATGATAAAACCTATCCTTATATAGAATTAACAAATGAGGAGTATCCGGCTTTAAAAATTATTAGAACTAAGAATACTAAAAAGAATAAGAATAAACTATATGGACCTTATCCTAGTGTTGTTAGTGCTCGCAAAACCGTTGAATTAATTAACAGACTATATCCTTTAAGAAAATGTAAGCATTTACATAAAAATGTTTGCCTGTATTATCATATTGGTGAATGTTTGGGATATTGTACAAATAAAATAGATAAAAAGATTATTGATAATATGATTAAAGAAATAGATCATTTTTTAATGGGAGATGCCAAAGTTATAACCGATAAAATAAAACAAGAAATATCATTAGCATCAGATAAACTTAACTATGAGAAAGCTTTAGAATTAAAAAATATATTATTTGATATTGATAAGACACTAATTAAACAAGTAATTGATTCTAATATCAAATATAACTTTGATTGCTTTGGTTTTTATAGTGAAGAAAATAGTATATCAATTCAAGTTTTATTTATTCGTAATGGCGTTGTTTTTGGTAGACATTATGATTTATTTGATAATGTCTATGATATTGATGATTTTATAACTAGATATATTATTGAGTTTTATGATAAATTTGATAAACCAAAGGAAATAATTATACCTGATAATATTAATCAAAGTGCTTTGAGTGAAATATTAAATATCAAAGTTAGTATTCCACAAAAAGGTGATATTAAAAAGATATTAAATATGGCATCCTTAAATGCTAAAATAACTTACAACGAAAAAATTGAATTAATCAAAAAAAGTGATAATGAACGATTAGAAGTTAAAAAAGAATTAGAAAAATTATTAAGTATTAAAGATTTAAAACGCATTGAATTATTTGATAATTCACATCTATTTGGGACTTATTATGTCGGCGGAGTAGTAGTGTTTGATGATTTTAAACCAAATAAAAAGGAGTATCGCAAGTACAAAATAGATGTTAATCATAAAGATGATTTATCAGCGATGAGAGAAGTGATGTACCGCAGATACTATCGATTATTAATGGAAGACGGAGTAATGCCTGATTTAATCATTGTTGATGGGGGAGAATTACAAGTAAACGCTAGCAAAGAAATACTTGATTCATTAAATTTAAACATTAAAATCATTGGTTTAAAAAAAGATAAACACCATAATACAAGTATTATTGTTAATGATAATTTAGAATTAATTGATATTAAAGAAAAAAGAAATGTTTATCTTTATCTATCTAAAATGCAAGAAGAAGTCCATCGCTTTGCTATAACCTATCATCGTGATACTAAATCTAAAGGAGCACTAGCAAGTATTCTTGATAATATCAGTGGTATTGGTGAACAAAGAAAAATAAAACTATTGAAGAAATATAAAACCATTGATAATATGAAACAAGCATCATTAGAAGAATTACAAAAATTATTACCTAATGATGTTGCATTAAATTTCTATAATTATTTAAAAGGAGAACAAAATGAATAGATCAATAGGAGTATTTGATTCAGGCGTAGGAGGCCTAACGGTATTAAAAAGTTTAATAGCGTTTTTACCCAATGAAAGCTACATTTATATAGGGGATAATAAAAATTGTCCTTATGGCGATAAAACAATAGAAGAATTATATGAGTACTCTAAGCGAATTATAGAGTATTTTATTAAACAGAATGTTAAATTAATTGTAATTGCCTGTAATACAATCTCATCAAATATTTTAGAAAAACTACAAAATTCATATCAAAACACTAAAATAATTGGTGTAATCGATGCAACAATTAAAGAATTTGTTAAAACTAATATTGATGAAGTTTTAATTATGGCAACAAACAATACAATTGAATCAAATACTTACGATAACAAAATAAAAAGAGCTAATTGTAATATTAAAACAATTAACTTAAAAACTCCTTTATTAGTACCGGCCATCGAAGAAAACAACGAATTAGACAATATTGTAAAAGAATATCTATTGCCATATCAAAGTGTTAAAGCAATTATTTTAGGTTGTACACACTATCCATTAGCGCTAGATTATATAAAAAAATATACAAATGCAATAATTATATCGAGTAGTGATGCAGTAGCAAATGAAGTATATAATTATTTAAAAAACAATAAATTATTAGGTAGCATTCCCAAAATAAATATATATACGACTGGTAATATAACTTTATTTAAAGAGATAAGCAAAAGTATAATAAACCAAGAAGTAGAATATCTAAATATGTAATTGACTGATTACAGTCTTTTTTATTTAAATATAAGAAAAAAAACTAAAAAAAGTTAAATTTTTACTTGCGAAACATATATTAATATGATATCATTATAACGTTATGGCTGCTTAGATGTGCAAGGTTGCTGATACGCGAGGCGTAGTTGTTGGGATGTATCAGGTTATTTGTACGGAGCAAGTCTATACTAGATATAGGCGAAGGGAGGATATAAGATGTCAAAAGAAAAAGTACGTGTAAAACTAAAATCTTATGATCACAGAATTCTTGACAACGCTGCAACTAAAATTGTTGAAACCGTTAAAAGATCAGGTGGAGAAGTATCAGGACCAGTTCCACTTCCAACTGAAATTGAAAAGGTTACAATTTTAAGAGCAGTACACAAGTATAAAGATAGTCGTGAGCAATTTGAAATTAGAACTCACAAAAGACTTCTTGATATCAAAAATCCAAGTAAGGAAACTCTAGATGCGTTACAGCGTATAGATCTACCTAGTGGTGTTGATATTCAAATCAAATTTAACTAAGAAAAGAAAATAAGAAAGGAAAAAGAAATATGAAAGGAATCTTAGGTAAAAAAATGGGCATGACTCAAGTTTTTGATACTAATGGCAAACTTATTCCTGTAACTGTAATTTATGTTGAACCAAATGTTGTAACACAAGTTAGAACTATGGAAAAAGATGGTTATGAAGCAATTCAATTAGCCACTGATACAGTTAGAGAAAAAGTTAGCAATAAAGCAAAAGATGGTCATACCAAAAAAGCAAACACAGCGCCTAAGCGCTTCTTAAAAGAAATTAGGGGAGTAAATATTAGTGAATACAATTTAGGAGACACACTACAAGCTGATAAGTTTGAAGTTGGCGAATTTGTTGATGTAACTGGTATTAGTAAAGGAAAAGGTTTTCAAGGCGTTATTAAACATTATAACCAAACTAGAGGACCAATGGGACATGGCTCACAATACCATCGTGGTGTTGGTTCATTAGGTACAATGTTACCAAAAAGAGTATTACCTGGTAAAAAATTGCCTGGTCATATGGGTAATGTACAAGTTACAATTCAAAATCTAGAAGTAATTGCAATAGATTTAGAAAACAACTGCATTTTAGTAAAAGGAAATGTTCCTGGACCAAAGAGTTCAATGGTAATTATTAAAACAGCAGCTAAAAAACCAAATGAAAAAACTAAAGGAACAGAGTTAATATCTTATGTAGAAATTCCAGTTGAGGAAGAAGTAACCGTTGAAGAAATAGTTGACGATACAACTGAAGAGGTTACTGAAGAAGTTAGTAATGAAACAACTGATGAAGTTGTAGAAGAATCTACTGAAACTAATGAAGAATCAACTGACGAAGAATCACAAGAAGAAAGTGAACCCGTAC
>CAZNQV010000008.1:0-24346 GCA_964575655.1 uncultured Muribaculaceae bacterium
GCTCCCTACGTATTACCGCGGCTGCTGGCACGTAGTTAGCCGGAGCTTTCTTGAAGAGTACTGTCACTTTGATGTCATTTCCTACATCAAACGTTCTTCCTCAACAACAGAACTTTACAATCCAAAGGACCGTCATCATTCACGCGGCATTGCTCGTTCAGGGTTTCCCCCATTGACGAATATTCCTAACTGCTGTCTCCCGTAGGAGTTTGGGCCGTGTCTCAGTCCCAATGTGGCCGATCAACCTCTCAGTTCGGCTACGCATCGTTGCCTTGGTAGGCCATTACCCCACCAACTAGCTAATGCGCCGCAGGCTCATCTTAAAGCGAAGCTTTAAAGGCTTCTTTTAATATTAAATAACGTATCATTTAATATATAATCCGGTATTAGCAATCGTTTCCAACTGTTGTCCCAGACTCTAAGGTAGATTCCTACGTGTTACTCACCCTTTCGCCACTAAGGGAAAATCCTAATCCAATTAAATCCATTTTTCGAGCAAGCTCTCCAAACTTCAATAATCTTCAAAGGGTCCCTCCGTTCGACTTGCATGTCTTAGGCATGCCGCCAGCGTTCATCCTGAGCCAGGATCAAACTCTCCAATAAAAAAATATTTTAAAGTTTGATTTTAAATTATTATTTCCTAGCTACTAATAAATCAAATAAATTGACGTTTTGCTCAGTTTTCAAAGATCATTCTTAAGATGTCTAAATTTCTCAGTTGCTTTAATATTATACCAAAGAACAACAACAAAGTCAACATTTTATTTTAATATTTTCAATTATTTAAATGTTGTACTCTTTATTCTTTTTCTCGGCTGTTTTTAACTATATCACTTGAAAAAAGTAAAGTCAACAAAATATTTCATTTTTTTCACTTTTTTACTCAATTTTACAGTTTGCCTTATATAATATATGTTTTTTCCACAAAAAAATTACCATATTAAGTAATTTTTTTTATTTCTTTGTAGACACCATAGTAATAATTTATTACTCCATCTTTAAATGGTCCTTGCTTATTTTTTACCATTTCAATTAAAGTATCCAACTCTTTTCTTAAAATAATATCAATATCATCTGAATAATGCATTATTCGCTTATGATAATTATATTCCCCTCTATCTAGTATTTTAAAAGCTCCATCAGGAAATATTCTCAAGTCTAAATCATAGTCGATATATTTTATTGTTTTATCCTCAATCACAAACGGTGATGCAATATTACAATAAAAGTATAAGCCCGTAGATTTCAATTGCCCAATAATATTAAACCAATGCTCTTTTGAAAAATAGATAATTGCCGGTTCCTTGGTTCTCCAGGATCTACCATCCGATTCTATTACTTTTGTTCTGTTATTAGCGAATATCATATAGTCGCCAACATCATCTAAGAAAATTGCTTCATCCCAAGTTCTATGGGGATGACCATTGTGTTTATAACTATGGATATCTAGTCTTTCTCCAACTTTATAATCCATGTTCCACTCCTTGGTGACATTATAGCATAAAAAAAAGGAATAGTAAATCTACTTTACCTTTTTCAAAATATAGTTTCCCCATTTTACATCCAAACGCCCAAGATTATCAGTATCTATCCAATAGTCTTCTAATTCAAGATTGTTTGCCGATTTTAAATTATTAATCATTTTTTCAGTATTCATATAATTAAAGTATCTACCATCCACCATTTGTTCTTTAACACCAGTTTTAAAACTAGCGTATATGTAACCATCTTCTTTCAACGCATTACACATTTTTTTCAATACATCTATTAAATCTTTATTAGGCAAATGCAATAGCGAAGCACATGCCCAAATCCCCTCAAAAGTATCAATGAAATCTAATTTTCTAAAATCTTTACAAATAACTTCTTGGCTAATATAACTAGATGCTATTTTAGCTAACTCAATGCTTCCATCCCAAGCTAACACATTATAACCCAAATCAATAAATACTTTAGAATCTCTGCCAGAACCACAACCAAAATCTAATATATTTCCGCCAGTTGGTATATAATTTAAAAACTTTTTCCTCGACAAACTCAGATCCGCATCAATCGTTTTCATAAAGTACTGCCCAGCATGCAAATTATAATAATCTAAAGTTTCATCATTCATAATATCCCCTATCTCATTATAAAAGAAAAGATTTTAAAAGTCTATTTTAAAATCTCTATTGCTTTTTGTAATTGTTCATCATTAACAACAGTTGGGTTTTTATAATATTCCTCACTAAGGTTAATTTCAATTGTTGGTGACACTCCGACTTTATTTATTTCATTACCATTTGCTGTTAGCCAAGTTTGGATAGTATATTTCATAATTCCACCAGTAGATAATTCTTTAGTAGTTTGAACTGTTCCTTTACCAAAAGTTCTTTGCCCAATTATTTCACTTTTATATGTTTCCTTGAAAGCCGATGCTAATATTTCTGACCCCGATGCACTAGTACCATCAGTTAGCACGATTACATTATAATCTCTTGACTCATCCGTCTCGTCCTTATATTTAGTGACTTTTTCCTTTGATTTGATCTGATACATCAAGTCCCCTTTTTTAAGAAACATTTGCAAAATATCTTTAACTACATGTAAATGTCCACCTGAATTATCTCTAACATCAATAATCAAACTATCTATTCCAGCTTTCTCTAATTTTTCTAATTCTGTTCTAAATTGTAAGGCTGTATTAGTAGCAAAGATTGATATATCTATATATCCAATTTTTTTCGCGTTTTCTTCAAATATACTTGAAGTGATTGAAGGAATATCAACTTGCGTTGTTATAATTTTTAAGGTTACTTCCTTATTATCTCTTAAAACAACCATGTTAACATTTAAATTGTTGTTTCCTTTAATTATTCCCGATACATCAGCGGGTAATTTACCAAGCACATCAACATTGTTAACTTTTGAAATGATGTCGCCTGCTTTTAAACCAGCTTTAGCTGCTGGAGCATTTTCAAAAACTCTATGAACTTCAGTTTGATTGTTTGCATTATATATTAATTCAGCTCCGATACCATAATAGACCCCTTCTAATTTTTCTTCAAAGTCATTAGCAGTTTCTTCATTCATATAGAAACTATAATCATCACCTAAATAATTTAACATACCAGATATAGCAGCTTCTAATAGTCTATCTTTATCAACTGTATCATAATAGTCCTGCAATATTGTTTGATATGCATTATCCAATTCCGAAGTTTTACTTGTCGAACCTGGAACAAATCCAGTATTATTTTCAAAACTATTACCAATTAAAATACCAAAAAATATTGTAATAATCATAATTAAAATCAATTCTAAAGTATTAAATTTTTGTTTTTCTAATTGTAAAGATTTATACTTTTTAGAAATGTTTTTACCTTTTTGAAGAAACCATTTTTTTAATTTATTATTTTCATTTAAGTTAAGTTTAACATCCTTTTTTACTTTCTTTGGTTGTTGTTTATCACTTTTTTTCAATTGTATCATATCCTTTCATGCTACTATATATAATAGTATCATATTTTCAAATTATTGTAATTATGTTTTTTCAAATTCACAAAATATTTACAAAAAAAATTGCCAAATGGCAATTTAATTCTCTTTGATAATAATCTTAACCTTCTTAACCTTAGGGACATAAGTTATTCTCAAGTCTTCACCAGTAACAATAACATCCACTTCATGCGTTCCAGGTTTTAAACCAGTTAAATCGACATATGCCGCAACAGAACCATCTGTCAATCCTTTAACAACAGTTGAAGTACCTTTAACAATTACATCAACCACGCTATCTTCTTTTGAAGCTGCTTGGGCAACATATTTATTATTCAAGTTTCTTGTTCCAATCGAAATATCATTTACTACACTCTCAGTTATATCTCCTAATGTTACTTTTATAGTTACCGATGTAACACTCATATCTCTAACCCCGTTTGGCTTAGTTAGCGTAACGTTAAACTCTTTAGTTTTATCTAAATTAGAGACATCAATTTTTACCGGAATTGAAGATATATTATTAATAGCATCTGAATCACCATAAATAGTTACATTAGCCTTAGATAAAGTCATAGTATTAATAGCCTTACCAAAAACCACATTACCTTCTGGAATAATTTTCAATGGAACAGTTTTTTCGGGTGATTGAATTACTATTGTGGCATCAACGGTAGCAGGAACAATTTCAATATCAATTTTTTCACCCTTAGAATTATAGGCAGCTAATGGAACATCTTTTAATACAGTTGTTCCTACACTAGGATTAACAATATTATTAACATCAACTAACGCTTTAACTACTGCTACTTCATCAAGACGATACTTTGCTCCTTTAATATATACATCTTGTCTATTTAAACTAACAGTTGAAATACTATATTTTGCATCCATATCTTCTTCATGTAAAATTTCGGATGAAATCTTTTTAGATTCTGATACCTTTTCATAAAGGATAATCGAAACAGTAGCAGGGTTCAACTGATATTCAACGGATGAAACCGCTCTTGAGTATTGTAATTTAACACGATGACTACCGGGTTTTAATCCTCTTAAATCCATCACTACCTCTTCAGTAGGATACTGCTTTGCTAAATAAATATCTGATTGTCTTCCAATCAAGGTGATATCTACTTTTTCAGGTATTCCCTCTACTACATAAGCCTCTTCATTATATAAAGCTTCCACTTTTTGATTATAAAGAATATCGGCAGATTTATTTAAAATTATATTAGTCCTTTGATCAACAATCACAAAGGCTACAACTGCAAGTATTAATGACAATGTAATCAAAACAATTTTATTATTAAGAAACCTTTCCAATGGTTTATTATTCGATTTAAATAATCTCATAATAAACATTAAGACTTTAGTAACTGGAGTAATAAGAATACGATCAAAAAATCGATATATTGCCTTGAAGAAATTACCTACTCCGGTTAAAAATCCTTTTTTCAATTTCCTACTCATAAATATCTTCCTCCTCTTCTTCTAGAGTCGTATCTACTTTTGGTCTTAATTCATCAATTAACATCATTCGTGCATCATCAACCATTAAATTGTAATATAATTCTCCCTTAACAGCGATGGAAATTCTACCAGTTTCCTCCGAAACAACCACTGCTATTGCATCAGTTTCTTCCGCAATACCTAAAGCTGCACGATGTCTAGTCCCTAATCTTTTACTAATCTTCCCACTACTACTAGTTGGAAAAACCGCTCCAGCACATGATATTCTATCTCCTTGAATAATAACACCACCATCATGTAATGGATTATTAGGGAAAAACACTGATATCAATAATTCATTGGATAAATCAGCGTATAACTTTGTAGCTTTATCAATATAATCGTTTAAGCTAACATCTCGTTCCAATACAATAAGCGCTCCTATTCTAGCTTTTCTAAAATAATCGACCGCCTGCATTATTTCATATACTAATCTTTCTCTCTCATCAACAGTTAACACTTTATGTCTACCTAATAATTGACTTCTTCCAAGTTGTTCCAATATATTTCTAATTTCTGGTTGAAATACAATTATTAATGCTAAAGGTCCCCACATAATTACATATTCCAAAACTAATCCTACTGTAATTAATCCAATATAATCTGCAATTACTTTCAAAATAACAATAATTAATATCCCTTTAAATAATAATGACAATTTTACATTATTCTTAATGTTTTTCAACACTTGATAAAACAAAATCCAAACAATAATTATATCTAAAACTTTTCTAAATATTTCAATAATCGATTCAAAAGTCATAATTCCCTCCATTATCCTCGTTCCAATAAAGTATATCATAATTATACAAAAAAAGAAAACCAAAGTACATAGTTTTCTATTTTAAAACACATTTTTATTTTGTCATATTTTTTACAATATCTCGTGCCGCTACCAGGCCGGTGGCGGCTGCTGTAACAATATTACCAGCCTTACCAGCACCATCACCAACAAAGTAAATATCATAGTCTTCTAATTTAAATTGATTATTAGTTATTATCTCATTACTAAAGAATTTTATTTCAGGACCATACAATAATGTTTCATCATTATTAACTCCAGGAATAATTTTATCTAATTTCTCTAGTCCTTCTTTAATATTAGTAATAATACGATGTGGCATAACTAATGCCAAGTCACCTGCTACACAATCTCTTAACGTTGGAGAAACAAAACCTTTATCAATTCGATGCCATTCTGAACGACGACCATTCCTCAAATCTTTTAATGATTGAATAATTGGTTTACCATCGCCTAATACATTTGCAATTCTAGCGATTGATTCACCATATTCCCTTGTGTTAGTTACTGGTTGCGTTAAATTTACCTTACTAATAAAGGCAAAATTACTATTATTAGATTTTTTAGATTTTAAAGCATGTCCATTTACACAAATATAACCATAATAGTTTTCTTTTGTTACATATCCTCCCGGATTAGTACAAAAAGTTCTTATCTCATCGCCATAAGTATCAGTTTTAATAAATAATATCACATAAATCTTCTAATATTTCTTTTCGTGTTTCAACTCTTACGCCAATCTCAATACTTTGAGATAAATAAGGTATTTTATATTCATCGGCTAATTCCTGTACCCATTTTGCACCAGTCCTTCCTGGTGCAATAATTACTTTATTACACATTATGTTTTCTTTTTTAGACCCTTTTTCCATAATTACTTTATGCAAATCAATACTTTCACTAACAATATCTATAACTCTAGTTCGATCTTTTATAACAACGCCATTATCTTTTAGATAATTAGTAAAATCTTCTATATATTTTGGCAAATGATCAGAACCCAAATGTTTTTGCTTAATTAATAATAGTCTTGCTCCCATCCTAGATATTTCCTTTTGTAATTTTTTAGCTTCACTATCATCACTAGGATAAACATCACTATCCATTTTAAATTTTGTAAATATTCTTTCTGTATCATCAATTAAATTATAAGCTTCTTCTTCACTCATATATTTAAACAAATCTGATTTACCAAGTTTAGGAATAAAATTAAGTTTACCATCCGAAAATGTACCAGCGCCACCAAATCCTGATAGGATTTGACAAGGTTTACAATTAACACAGGGTATATGATCACGATTCATCGGACAAAATCTATCTTCTGCTTTTTTGCCTTCATCTACCAAAACTATTTTTAATTTAGGATTATTTGTTATTAGTTCATACGCTGCAAATAAACCCGCCGGCCCTGCTCCTACAATTACTACATCATATTTTTCCATTAGTACCTCCCAATAATTAAATTATTATCTTTATCAAACTTAGCATCAAGATATTGTCTGCTCGCTAAGTAATCACACATATGAACAAATCTTTCTCTTTTTTCAATTGGTTTTGGTAGTACTTCTTTCCAATTTCTATCTTTATTCCATTCACCCATATGAGATTTTAACATGTTAATTATCATATTCAAACAATCATCACTCATCATTAATTTATCTTTATTGGATAAAACAAAATCTCCAATAATTATTGGATGATCTTTTCTAGTATATTGTTCTTGAGGAAATCCACTTTTAAAACCATCATGCAAAATCAATGTCATAATAATTAAATCTTTCTCAACATCACTGAAATTATCACCACTAAATTCTAAATTAAGAATATCATAAGCAATTCTAACCGCTACTTTAGTATGACGAACTAATCCCCCATCACCTAATGCAAAATCAGGATGATACTTACCCGTTGATGAAGCTGGAATTAAAAAGAAATAATCAGGCAACAACGAAATTAAAGTTTTGCAATCCTCCCTAATCTCATCATTCTTAATCATTTCTAACTCTTTTTCAAAACATTGGCATTTCATACTATCACCAATTTAATTTTATCATATTTAATATTAATAGTACAAATATTTAATTGCTACTACTTAATAATATAAATTTTTTTATTTCGCGGGTTGACCATACTTTACCCTGACTAATAACACATTCATTAATTATAAGTCCAGGATAGTTGTTAATCCCGTATTTATTATTTTCTTTATCTACTAATTCTAAAGATGTATCTACCTTTGATTCTTCAATGGCTTTAGTAACACTCTTTAGTAGATTATTACCGTTTTTACACTTTGAACCTACAATTTTTATGCTCATACTTATCCTCCTTTCATTATTAAGTATAAACATCTAAAATGTAATATTTGTGTCTTTCTTGTAAAATTATTTGCTACTTTTCATTTCAAATAAAATATCTCTTAATTCCATAGCACGTTCGAAATCAAGATTCTTAGCTGCTTCTTTCATTTCCATTTCAATTTTATCCATCAATAATTTTTGTTCTTTTGGACTAATTTTTTCAACTGGTTTATCAATAGCTTCATCAACATTACTAATTAAATCTCTAATTTCTTTATTAATTGTTTTAGGAATAATATTATGAACTTTATTATATTCTTCTTGAATACTACGACGTCTTGAAGTTTCTTCAATCGCTTTTTTCATACTATCAGTCATTTTATCGGCATACATAATAACATGTCCATGTTCATTACGCGCACAACGTCCTATTGTTTGAATTAAACTTCGCTCGCTTCGTAAGAATCCTTCTTTATCGGCATCAAGAATTGCGATTAAACTAACTTCTGGAATATCCAGTCCTTCACGCAATAAATTAATACCAACAATACAATCATATACACCCATTCTTAATTCTCTTATGATTTTTAATCTCTCTAAAGTTTTAACTTCAGTATGCAAATACGCAACTTTAATGTCTAATTCTTTTAAATAATTAGTTAACTCTTCGGCCATCCTAATTGTTAAAGTAGTAATTAATACCCGTTCATGGTTTTCAATTCGTTTATTAATTTCACCAATTAAATCATCTATTTGACCAGTCGATTTTCTAACTTCAATTGTTGGATCCAATAAACCAGTAGGTCTAATTATTTGTTCAACTACTTGATGATTAACGTGTTCTAATTCATAATCCCCTGGCGTTGCTGATAAATAGATAACTTGATTAACCTTTTTCTCAAATTCATCAAACTTTAATGGTCTGTTATCTAACGCGCTAGGAAGTCTAAATCCATAATCAACTAAATTCTGCTTACGCGCACGGTCACCATTATACATACCTCTTACTTGCGGTATAGTAACATGTGACTCATCAATAATCATTAAGAAATCATCAGGAAAGAAATCAATTAACGTTGTTGGTGTTTCTCCTTCAGCTCTACCCCCTAAATGACGAGAATAGTTTTCTACTCCACTACAAAATCCTGTTTCTTTTAACATTTCCATATCATAATTGGTTCGTTGTTCAATTCTTTGAGCTTCTAATAATTTATTATTATCTTTAAAATATTCTAATCTATCTGCTAATTCTGCTTTAATTCTTTTAACTGCAGCATCAAGTTTATCTTCACTAGTTACAAAATGACTAGCAGGAAAGATAGAAATTGTTTTTTTATTAGTTAATACTCTACCTGTTAAAACATCAATTTCACTAATTCTATCAATTTCATCGTCAAAATATTCAATTCTGATTCCCTTAGTATGTTCATTAGTAGGAATAATTTCAACTACATCACCATGCACTCTAAAAGTACCACGTTTAAAATCAATATTATTTCTTTCATATAACATATCAACTAATTTATGTAAAATATCATCTCTTTTAATTTTATCGCCAACATTAACTGTTAACATATTATTTTTATATTCATCTTTTTCACCAATACCATAAATACATGAGACTGATGCTACAACTATGACATCATCTCTTGATAACAATGCGCTAGTTGCACTATGACGCAATTCATCTATTTCATCATTAATAGAAGAATCTTTTTCAATATAAGTATCTGTTGAAGGAACATATGCTTCAGGTTGATAATAATCATAGTAAGATACAAAGTAATTAACTGAGTTATCTGGAAATAGTTCTTTCAATTCACTATACAATTGCCCTGCTAATGTTTTATTATGAGCAAGTACTAATGTTGGACGATTAACTTCTTTAATAACATTTGCAATTGTAAAAGTTTTACCAGTTCCTGTTGCCCCTAGTAATACCTGTTCTTTTTTACCATCTTTTAATCCCCTTAATAATTGATTAATTGCCTCAGGTTGATCGCCAGCTGGATTAAATTTTGATACTAAATTAAACATATTATCCCTCCTTCATAATAAAAATTTCTTATCAATATATTAACATAAACTTATAAAAACATGAAATTTTTTTATTTCCACAAATCTTTTGAATATATTCCTTTTTCTATTTGTTTATTAATATATTCTTTCAACTCATTTAAATCACTAGCATATGTAACACCTTTCCAAACAGATGTTGTTGATATTATTTTAATATTTTGTCCTTCCTGCATCATTTGATTTAAAACTGAAGGTAATAAATACTCATCCTTGTTTAAATCTTTCGCATTGTTAAAAAATTTAATTATATCACTATCTATATAACTATATATATTAGGTCTAATTCCAAACATTAGCATTGATACCGGATGATCTTCATCAATTGTGTAACTGGCACTGTCATCCAAAGGTTCACAACAAATAATACCATCTTTTTTTTCAACCTTACTTTCAACAATGGAAATAAGTTCACCATTCTCCAAAAAACATATACCTCTTTTTACCGATCCATTATCACTAATTGTATTACCAATCTTATAACCAATTAAACAATATTGATTATTTTTTTGTCTTAAAAAGATTCCCATCTGTTTAAAGGCATCATCACCATAAAAATCATCTGCTGAAATAACGCAAAAAGGTTCTGTTACTGCTTTTCGCGTACAATATAAAGCATGTCCCGTTCCTAATGGTTTAGATCTATCGATTGGTAACACAATTTCTTTAGGAACATCGGAAATATTTTGAAAAACATACTCCACTTTTATCTTACCTTCGATTCTTTTACCAATAGTTTCTTTAAAATCAGTGTATAACTCTTCTTTAATAATAAATACAACTTTATCAAATCCTGCTCTTATTGCATCATAAATTGAATAATCAATTATAAACTCCCCATTAGGCCCTACTGGCTGTATCTGTTTAAAACCTCCAAATCTACTGCCCATGCCTGCTGCCATAACTACTAATTCCATATTTTTCTCCTCCTATAATATAAAAGGAACTATTTAAGCCCCTTATATTTCTAATATTGGATACCCCAAACAACTAAGTGTTTAGCATCCTTGCCGCAAACAACACACTTACCATCAATTAATGGTTCGTCTGATATACATCTAGCTTTAGTCCCTTTTATTTCCTTCATTTTTAATTCACACTCGTGTTCACCACACCAGTCAGCCTTAATAAACCCTGGTTGTGTATTCATAATATCTTCTACTTCTTTCATATTGTGTGCAACATAAGTCATTGATTCCATTCTAGTTTTTGCCTTAACATATAAATTACTTTGAATATCATTAAATAAATTTTTGATTTCCAAAACAATATCACAATCTTTAGATACAGTTATTTTTTCTTTAGTATCTCTTCTAACTAAAGTTAAACTATTATTATCTAAATCTCTTTTACCTATCTCAATTCTAACAGGAACTCCATTAACCTCTGCTTCTGCAAATTTAAATCCTGGTGTTCTTTCAGAATTATCAATATATGATGATATGTTACAATCATTTAATTTATCATTTATTTCATTTGATAATTTAATAACATCCGCTTCTTCACCAATTGGAATAATAACTACTTGTTTTGGTGCAATATTTGGTGGTAGCACTAATCCATCATCATCACTATGAACCATAATTAAAGCACCAATCATTCTACTTGATACACCCCAAGATGTTTGATAAGCATATTCTTCTTTACTATCACGATTAGTAAAAGAAATATCATAAGCTTTACTAAATTTTTGCCCAAAATAATGACTAGTTCCGGATTGTAATGCAACTCCATTATACATTAAAGATTCTATTGTTAATGTATATTCAGCACCTGCGAATTTTTCACTTTCAGTTTTCAATCCTGTTATAGCTGGTATCGCTAAATACTCATGAAAAAATTTTTTATAGACATTTTCCATAATGAACTTTGTTTCATGTTCAGCTTCTTCACTCGTTTCATGAATAGTATGTCCTTCTTGCCACCAGAATTCTCTACTTCTCAAAAATGGTCTTGTTTCCTTTTCCCATCGTAAAACAGTACACCATTGATTATATTTAAGTGGTAAATCACGATAACTTCGCACAACACCACTATAATAATCGCTAAACAAAGTTTCACTAGTAGGTCTAATACACATTCTTTCATCTAATTTATTATTTCCTCCCATTGTTACCCAAGCAACTTCTGGAGCAAATCCATTTATTAATTCAGTTTCTTTATTCATTAAGTTTTCAGGAATCAATAATGGCATTGCAACATTTTGATGTCCTGATTCTTTAATCATTTTATCAATCGTTTGTTGCATCTTTTCCCAAATTGCATATCCATTAGGTTCTAAAATAATACAACCTTTAACATTAGAATAATCTGCTAATTTTGCCGCTTTAACAACATCAGTATACCATCTTGCAAAATCGACATCTCTAGATGTAATCGCTTTATTTGCCATAATAATTCCCTCTTTCTGCACTAATTATATCATATTTTAATATCATATAAAATTACTTTTTATTAACAAAAAAATTATTGAAAACATAAGATATAAATCGTCCAAAAAAACGACATCCTACATCGAAAACACAAAACAAAGTGCTTTTTAAATAAAATACCTTTAACATAAAATACATCAAACTAAACTTTATTTTAAGTTTCTTAATATATTTTAGATAAATACTACTATCATTGTATTTAATTGCCTCAGCACAATATCTACCCGTCGCTAAACCATATCGTAATCCGGATAAAGTTAATGGATCACAAGCCCCTACTGCATCGCCAACAAAAAAAACATTGGCATTAATTATTGGAGTTCTAATTCCAATCGGTGTATTAGCTCCTTTTAATTTAGAAATATCTGCCTTCAAATCAAGTTTAGCAAGAAGTCTTTCAAACACTTTTTCATAATTAACTTTATTATTAAAAACATCGGTAATTCCAACATTTGTAATACCTTGATATGAACTAACCCATGCATAACCCTTTTTGGTTATTCCAAAATGAATCTCAATACTATCTTTGCGATTACTTTCAAATACCAATTGCATTGCAATATTTTTATTACCTTTTTTACAGTATCTATTGCCATAACTATTAGTTCCATCCGCAAAAACTAAATAATCATAATACAGTTTTTTATTATTAGATAAAACCACATATCGTTCATCACAATTATGTTCAATAACAAAACTTTTTTCTTTTACGTCAATTCCTTTTTGTTTCGCTAACTCATAAAACTTATTATCCAGTTCAACTCGATCAATATTCCTATTAGTATATAAAAACTTATTATTAATCTTTTGCTTTAATTTATATTTATAAAATATATTAAAATCATCAATAAAAGAATAATGACAATTATTAATATCCAGCCCTAAATCTTTATACGCCTTTACGGTTTTTCCCGTTATATAACCAGCACAACATTTATAACGAGGAAATTGATATTTTTCTATAACAATGATATCTTTTATTCCTAATTTATATAAATTTAATGCTGTAGATAATCCAGCCGGCCCAGCTCCAATAACGATTACTTTATAGTTATTCTTCTTCATTAAATATACCTCATTCATAAATATAATATTATTATATATGACATTCTATCAAAACAAAAGCATAAAAAAAGGGAAGCATCCCTTTTTATCCCAAATACTCAATAACTAGAGTAACCGGGGCATTAATGAAATATGAATCAGTTATCGTATCAGTTATTTTTGGTGTATCTAAATAAAAACTTCTTTTTGTCATATTAATTAATTCGATTGGTTCGGCAATATTATCAACAATTAAAATACCTTGTGCCATCAATTGAACAGAAGACTCATCATATACCCAACTGCTAGATCCTGCAAATACAATAGTTTCATCAACTTTTCTTAAACCTACTGATATAAAGTCAGTTGTTGGATCAAATGTATCATTTTGATATGGTACATACGCACTAACAATGAATTGAACTCGATATGCTCCAGTTCGATTAAATTGAATCGTATTATCAACAGAATCTAAAACATATAAACCTGCTGTATCCACTTTTTTTCTTTGAATTGGAATTCTACCACCAGATAGAACTTCTAGTCCTTGTTCTGGAAAACTTTCACTAAAAGTTACAAAATAACCAGCTCTAATTTTTTCTGGACCTGTTAGCCCGGTTGGCCCTGTAGGACCGATTTCCCCTTCTATTCCTTGTATTCCAGGTTCACCTTGAATTCCCTGTATTCCTTGTGGGCCTCTAACAACTCCTACATTATTCCATGTATTATCAGTAGCTGACCACACATAAAGATTATCGCCAACAAGATACGAATCACCAGGGTTCCCAGTAGGATGCTCAGCGATTAATTCATCATATGTGTCATATGAACCTAGAATTGTAACGCTAGTTCCAGCGGGTCCAGTTGGACCGGTTGGCCCAGTGGGACCAATCTCACCATCAAGACCATCAATGCCATCAAGACCATCAAATCCTCGTGGAATTGTAAATTCTAATATATGATTTCGACCAGTCATAGTGTCAACAACTAAAGCATCAGTTCCCGGTTCAGAGGTAGTTGTATTCCTAACTGATAAGGTTTCAGAAGTATTTGGACCGGCCGGACCTGTTGCTCCTGTAGGACCTGTTGCTCCCGTTGGGCCTGTTGCTCCTGTCGCTCCTGTTGGACCAATTATACCTTGAATTCCTTGTGGTCCAGTAGGACCTGTTGCTCCAGCAGGTATTACAAAATTCAATATTGCTTCCTGATTAGTTCCAACATTAGTTACAGTAGCTGCTGTTCCAGGATCTCCCGTAGTAGTTATACCAACATCAATAGTAGCTGGACCGGCTGGACCTGTCGGCCCGGTAACTCCTACCACCCCAATACAGCAATTGCTTCTATTATTAGTACAATTTGATCTATTATTTAAATTTTCAAACATTTATTATCTCCTTTCTAACTTAATATATGAGCAAAATAAAAAGCGAAACATTTGAAAAGCATATGTTTCGTGAAATAATTCTATATTTAATTTGAATATTCTTATATCTTAATATATAATACATTAGAAAAAGGAGTAACTTGTAATGAAAAGACAATCAAACAGCATAAAAATAGCAGCCCAAATTATCAAAAAAGGCAATTTAGTATTATTTCCAACTGAAACAGTTTATGGTATTGGGGCTGATGGGTTAAATAACAAAGCAGTTGATAAAATATTCATTGCAAAAGGAAGGCAATCTGATAACCCTTTAATTCTTCATATTGCAAACGAAAATATGTTACAATTAATTGCCAAAAACATTAATGAATTAGAACGCAAACTAATGAATGCCTTTTGGCCAGGTCCGTTTACAATAGTATTGCCCAAACAAAATATTGTTCCTGACAATGTTACAGCAGGGTTGAATACAGTTGCCGTTAGAATGCCATCAAATAAAATTATTCGTGACCTAATTATTGCATCTGATACCCCAATTGCTGCTCCCAGTGCTAATCTTTCTGGTAAACCCAGTGGAACTTGCTTAGAAGATATCTACGAAGAATTTAAAGATAAAGTTGATTATATTATAGATGGTGGAAAATGTAAAATAGGATTAGAATCAACCGTTGTAAAAGTTGAAAATAATCAAATAATTATTCTTCGTCCTGGTAAAATAACCAAAGAACAACTTGAAAAAATTGCTCCGACAACTTTAGCAGAACAATTGAATACCCCACCTGATCCTAACGACAAAGTCTTATCCCCAGGATTAAAATATAAACATTATGCACCAAATACAAAATGCATATTAGTATATAGCAAAAACAATAAAAAAATGGTTAATAAAATCCAAGAAATATCTAATCAATATAAAAATACTACAATCATCTGTTCCAATAAGAATATTAAACAATATAAAAATAGCAACATCTTAAGCTATGGCAACACCAAGCAAGAAATTGCTAACAATATATTTTCAATTCTGAGAAAAGCTGATCACTTAAACACTGATATCATCATTATTGAAGGCGTTAATCAACATCATATTGGATTAGCAATTATGAACCGCCTTATAAGATCTTGTTCATATAATTATATTAATATCGATTAAATTAAACTTAATCGATATTTTTATTTATTTTTAGTAAATAATGATAAAAATCTTGCAACATCCATATGAATACTGGTTGCTTTTCTAACCGCAACACCTTTACCTAATGCCTTACCACCAATTGTTAAAGCTGCAATTAAACTAGTTACTAATAGCGTTGTAACAAAAAAATTCATCTTAAACGCATTAGATATACCTAAAGAAATTGTAGCACCCGCACTACCACTCATAATACCACAGATATCTCCAATTACATCGTTACAAAAGCTGGAAACTTTTGCAGAATTCTTTTTGAATTTAATTGCCAATTTAGCTCCATATATTTTTTTAGCTGCCATTGAATAAAATGATTTTTCATCCGAAGCAGTAACAGCGATTCCAATTACATCAAAAATAACACCTAGTAATATAAAAAACAATAACACAATAATACTAACAATTATATTTGTCTTTGAAACAATTGTTTCTGATGAGAATGAAAAAAGAAGCGATATTAAAAATGCAAAAAAAGTTATTTTTATTGCCCATTTTGTTTCTTCCAATCGTTTTTTCTTATTTTTCATGATTCCTCCAAAAATAAAAGAAATGGCTACTAATACGGTAAACTTTACGCCTTAGGTCAAGCAGGATTTCCCCTAATCTTACTCATTGTTACCAAAAAGCAGTTCCCTTTTAAAAGATTAGATAATCGATCACTCAAATTATAACTTGATCACCACTTAGTACGCACTATAATCCCATATTAGTTAACACCCTAGGAGTTTTCCCCACCAATTTAACTATTGCTAATACTCTTTTGCAATCTAAATTTCATCTGACAATCTCCATTAACAATTGGCCAATCATTAACACAGTAATTCAAAATCCCAATAAATCACTCAAGTCAAGCTACTCTATCCGTAGCGTTTTACCACATGATAGGTTTATATCCCATCTCGTATTTAGTCCGTCAAGTTGCTTCTGTATAGGCCAAACACAATAATAGGTCTCCGCGAAAAAATGGGTCGGTTGCTATATGCCATTATAGTCGCCCACAATCTCTTACTTTCAGCACTCACCCTAAACTGGGCGTCCAAAGCAAGCACCAAAATCTTCATAGATATGCTAAATAACGAATTTTTAGGCCCGTCCTCGCAATAGTACATTGACTAGAATAATGTGCCATTTCAGTTAAACATTATAACATATTTTTTTATTTTAATAAATAGTAGACATATTGCTTATCACGAATAACAAATTCTAAACTAATCGAAGTTGCATCTTTAATGTTAGAATCTACTTCAAATAAAATATCGTCATTGATTATTTTAGGTGTTTTATCTAACAACAAAGAAATATATTCTTTTTCCGCTACAACATACTTCAATCGCGCAAACTCACCTACAAACTTAGACTTTGTAAAATCAAATAAATATAAATTTTTAGGTATACTTAAATTAACACTTAATCGTAATATGCTATTTTTAGAACTTAAATTATTAGGTATTACAGCAATTTTTTTGTTATCTACATCTAATACAAATTGATCTTTAACATCATAACTATCAATTTTAATAAAACTCGTTGCTAAAATACTATTATTAAACCATAATTCTTCTTTTAAATTGCTAGTACTAACTAATTCTGGATCATCAAAACTAATTGGCTTTAACTTGATAATTGCATCTCTTTTAGAACGCTCAATTTTTAAAGACGCATTCCTAATATTTAGACTATCAATTTTATATACAATAATATATTGAGTACTAGTTTCACCAATTAATTCTCCACCATACAACATCCCAATATCATTGAAATAATCATATCTAATTGTTTCACTTTTATACATCTTATCATCAACAATTAAATGTATTTTAGAGGGATCTAATTTATTATCAGCTGTTTGACTTTGTAATTCCATTTTAACAACTAAATAATTATTAATTGCTTGTTGATTATAGCTTTTATTCACTAAATAACTATTAACTACTTTCATAGTGTAGCGCTCATCATTTAATTGAACAATTGCATTTTCCGAATAAACTTTACTCTTAGTAATAATATTATAGGATATTGATGCACCTATTACCATTAAAATTCCTAAAAAGATTAACAAAATAATTCTATTGTGTTCAATCAAATAATATTTAAGTTTTCTCATTCGTTTACGCCATTTTGTTTGTACTTCATCTTTATCAACATCAATCGTAAATTCAAATTCTTCATCATCTTGCATCTCGATTTGTAATTCTTTAATATCTTTCCCAAATTGAAAACTTTTTAGATTAAATCCTAATGAACGCAAAAATGACCATATCACTAATCCTACACCAGCAACAGAAATGCCCAAAGCAATATCTCGAGTAACAAGTAATGTCCTAATGTTAACTCTATCTAATTCTAATGCCGAAAAATTATTATAAACTCTAATTAAGAAAAACGCCCCTAAAATATAAGTACCAAGAATTAACCAATACAATAATGTTGGTTTTTTCTTATAAGTCAATAACGAAATAACAACAATAATTAGGATTAATATAAGAACAAAAGCAAAATACATTGGTACATTAATATATGTACTAACTAGACTTTTAACATAAGTATAATAACCATTAATAATGTATTGTTTTAAAAATAAATATATATCATAAAACTTATATGATAAAAATCCCATTAAAATTGCTAATACAAAATGAATTGGTCTAAAAAATTTAATTAACAATGCATATGGCTTTCTTAGTATCATTGAGTTCACCCTTTATTCTAAGATAATTATATCTTATTAACCCAAATTTTGAAAGAAAAAAAGAGATAACTCTTTTAATTGTTTCGTCGAACTACGATTAACTGCTCAGGCAATAAATAAATTCCTCGGTTATCCCTAATCAATTGTTGTTCGTTAGCCCCCATTTTATTAGCAACTGATCCCAATGTATCACCTGCCTGCGTAATATAAACTTTGGTACCTCTTTTGGGCACTAATAATGTTTGACCAGGATAAATATATTCAGTTGGTTTAATTCCATTAATCATTGCTATTAAATCAACTGTTGTCCCATATTTATTAGCAATTGCAAACAAGGTATCATTTTTTTGAATTGTATAGTAATCAAACACATTAGAACTATTAATAGGAATAATTAAACTTTGTCCTTGCATTAAATTATATGGCATTTGTAAATTATTAGCATTAATAATATCACCCGGATTAACATTGTAATTTTGAGCTATTGAATCTAGTGTATCCCCAAATTGAACAATATAAGTTTCCATAAACTCTCCTTTCAATAAAGTATATGAAAAAAATAGTTATTATTAACTATTTTGTATATACTGCATACATATTACTTTTATTAAAAGCAAATTCTTTATATCGCACTAGTGGCATAATTCCATATAATTTATCATAAGCATACAAAGTATTTTCAATAATGAAATAAACATCATTTCCACTAATCTTTATATCAGTAATATCCTTATTTTCATATAGCAATAAATGCGTATCAGTTATAGGATCAAATTGATAAATTTTATCATTGTTCTCATATATATACATATCATCACCAATATATGTTGGATATTTTTTTAATTGTTCAGGAACATCTTCAGTAACAAATTTATATTCTTTTTTTACCATATCATAAATATTAATAGTTTTCCATTCTTTATTATAATATACAGCATTTAATTCTTTATTACCAACAACATTATAAGACTTGTTCTTAGGGTTTATTTCATACTGAACCAAATTGTCCTTATCTAATAAATATATTTTGTTATTAATCATTCCATTAAAATAAGAATTATATGATAGACTAGTATCAAAATATACTTTTTTAACGGTATTATTAGTCATATCATAAATTGATATATCGCTAAAATCATATTTTTTACTATAATCAGCAACTACGTAATACTTATCATATACCAATACCGGATTATTTGTATAAGTATCGCGATTATACAAGTCATTAGTTGTAAATACTTTATCTTTCAAAATATAAAAACCATTATATTTCCAAATATATAAATATATATTATTTTTAAAATTATCTTGGTAATATGTAATATTATCGTGTTTAATTGATTTTACTTCATCATCCCAAGCCTTATTACTAAAGCCTTCATTCTTTAGCTTCGATACAAATTCTTTTACTAAAGAATTATTTTTCAAGTAATCGTAAGAATATATATTATTTTTATTAGCACACACAATATTTGTATTTTTATTATCGGTAATAGGATAAATACACATTAAATCATCATTTTTGGCAAATTTTATATCATCAATAATTTTTTTAGCTTTATTATAATCATTTTGTAATAGAATACTAAATTTATAATCTTTATTTACTACTAAGATGTGATAGTAACCATCTTGATATATTTCTTTGACATCAAATATAGTTTTATTGCTAGTAATCTCATATTGTACTTCATGATCATCTTTGATAATTTGTACAATTAACTGAACTATAATTCCAATAATTGCTAATAATAAAACAATCTCTAGTGTTCGCTTCATATCTTATCACCCAATTATATTATAACCCAAATAAAAAAAATATCATATAGATATTTTAATAACTAATGGCGCGCCCAAGAGGACTTGAACCCCTAACCTTTTGGTCCGTAGCCAAACGCTCTATCCAATTGAGCCATGGGCGCAAATAATTTCAACAAGTATTATATAACAAAACACTTTTTTTTGCAACATTGTTGAAATTTTTTATTCACTTTTATTTTTGATCAAAATTAATTTTTATTTCTTGTGACTCTAACTCTGGATATTCGAATTCTTTATATCCCATCATATTAGCGATAATGTTTGATGGCACACTATTAATTTTAGTGTTGTAATTAGTAATGTCATTAATAAACAGACGCCTAGATGCCGCAATTTCATCTTCTACCTTAGTTAAGTCTTTTTGTAATTTTAAAAAGTTTTCACTAGCTTTAATATTTGGATATTGTTCTACTAAAGCTAAAAGGTTTTGATAATGATTATTTAATTCTTTCCCTGCAGTCTCTGTCATATTATTATTATATTGCGTTCTTAGCTCCGTAATTTTTGTTAAAGTTTCTTGTTCATATTTTACATAACCTTTAACACATTCAACCAAGTTTGGAATTAAATCAAATCTTTTCTTTAAAAATACATCTATTGTCGATTTCGAACGTTCTACCCTTTTCTTTAAATAAATAACACTATTCACCATGATAATTACCATAATAATTAATAACAATAATACTCCTAAAATAATCAACACTGTTTTATTCATTTATATATCAGTCCCTTCTATCGTTTTCGCCATTTTATAAATTGTTCTTTTAATATTATCTAATATCATAATATATTCGGCTATTGAATTAGCCTCTTCTGCTTTATTAAACATGGTAGGTTCAAACATATCAGCAATATAAAACCTAAAATATACTATATTATCGATTATTTTTATTTCTGCTGGAATATTATATTCATTTTGTAAATCTAATAAATTTGTTGTGACATCAGGTGTAAGTATTCTCATTGCTAATATTCGATCAGTAGTCGAAACATCATATTTCTGCTCAAATTCTTCATTATCAATTGTAATGTATGAATCCCTATTTCCTATTTTTATCGTATTATTAATAATATTAATACTAGCATTAACATTCTTACTTAGAGTAGCACAAACAAACACTCCTTTAAACAAAGTAACATATGTATCTTTGCCATCCCGATCTCTATGCCTTCTTTGTGTATGAACATCTGACATTTTAAAGTTTATGTTATCAATACTACCTTCAATTAAATCTTCACTATTAAAACGATCAAACGTTTCAAAATGAGCATCGATATACTCTCTTGGGGTTATTCCAGCTTGAGCATTATATGTCAAATTACTATCATATTCAGTTATTGCTCTTTGCATAACTAACTTCTTGTATAATTTTTTATATTCTCTTTTTGATATAAAATATGCGACTAACACAATAATTAAAGGAATAAATAATATCATCTCAAATTGACTAGTTTTCCCTTTCCCTATTGTAACCATTAATATTGGTAATAACACTATAGCAATTACCGCAATAATAGTAGTAATCTTTGCATTGGTTCTTTTTCGTTCTAGTTCAGGAATACTTGATATAAAAACCCGCCATTTTTGAACTTCGGACTCACTCATTTTACTACGTAGTAATTCCTCACGCTTTCTTTTATTTCGACTATTACCAATAAAACCATAACCCATAACTGCTGCTACAACTAAAAACATTATAATTACTATATACTGCATATTATATCACCAAATACATTATACCATTTATTTAAAAAATATTTAATGGTAATTTGTTTAAAGTGTCAATTTCAATAAAAAACTATAAATATATAGAATTATAGATACATTTATTGATATAATTACTATAGGTGATTGTATGAAAGATTTTTTTAAAGGTATGATCGTAGGCATTGGCAATATAACACCCGGATTAAGCGGCAGTGCTCTATTAATTGTATTTGGGTTGTATGAGAATTGTATTAAAGCAGTAAGTAATATTTTTAAAAATTTTAAACAAAGCTTTAAAATATTGTTTCCTGTCGGTTTAGGTATTATCCTTGGAACATTTTTATTTAGCAATATTATAGATTTTTGCATTACTAAATATGAAGTTATTACAAAAATAATATTTATTTTCTTTATTTTAGGTACAATTCCTACATTATTCAAAAGAGCAAATAAACAGGGTTTCAATAAAAAGTATTTAATTCCCGGTATCATTACCTTTGGTTTAGGTTTATTACTATTATTTATTAACCCAACCGTTACTGGCGAAGTTATCACAAAATTAACTCCAGCAACTGCTATTGTATTGTTTTTAACAGGAATGGTAGTAGCAGCATCAACTATTATTCCAGGCATTAGTAGTACCGTTTTATTAAGTTTAATGGGGCTATATACAACTTATCTTGGGGCAATTGCCCATTTAAGAATTGGTATTATTATTCCTATTGCCTTAGGTATTGCCATTGGAGGATTTATATTGTCAAAGGTTATCAACGTATTATTAGAAAAAGTATATGGCTATACATTTTATGGTATCCTAGGATTTGTTATTGCTACAATTCCAGCCTTAATTCCTAAAAACATTAATTCAATTCCCCAATTAATTATCGCTATTGTTCTAGGTATTGGTGCATTCATCCTAACAGTAAGCATAGAAAAAAGAGCTTAATTGCTCTTAAAACTATTCTCGATATTAGTAACGCCTTCTACATATGAGGCGTTTTTATTATCTACAATATGAATCATAGTCGTGCCACTAATTGATAATTCAGCAGCTTCTTGAGCCTTAGCATCACTAAAGATGCTAATAAAATCAGCATTCAACGCATCGGCAATATTAACCCTATAAAATTTATGTGCCGTATTCGTACTAATTGTTGATTCAATTGTTTCTTTGTCTGTTCCATTAAAATCATAAAACATTACATAATAATCAGAACTTTTTTGACTAAATGTTTTACTCGCTAAAATTACAGAAGTATCGACTTTATTTACATTTTGCAATTTATATTCATTAGTTATTTTAGCACCAATCATATAAAAAATTGAAACAGTTAAAATAACACCAACAACAATTTTTATAACATTCATTGCCTCTTTTCGTGGATCTTTTTTCTTTGTAACTTTCTTTTTATTATTAATAATATTTTTTTTAATTGCCTTTTTAGACATAGCTCATCACCTATAATTAGATTATATATTATTTCAAAAAAAAAATAAACAATAAATGTTTATTTCATTACTGGAATACTACTAATAGATTGTGCTACTTCAATCAATTCTTTTTGAGTCATAACATCTGAAACAATATAATAATCAATACCACCTGATGTCCAAGAAATTGATTCATTGGTTAGTGAACCCACTGTATCAATTAATAAAAATGGTTCACCACTAGTTGGTATAATTGTAAACTCTTGATATCTATTTGCTGTTTCTTCTACTAATAGGAATGGTTTTTCACCTGAGAAAGTCATAATAATTCTTTCTCCATCATCCTTATTTACTTTTTCTTGATTAGACAATACAGTTCCTGTTGGCAAATAAAGTGGAAATACAGCTTCGTCCATCGTTGTAATTTCGTTCATTGTTTGCTCATCGTTTAAACTTTCTGCATTTTCATTTATATCAAAGTATC
>CAZNQV010000008.1:24356-27363 GCA_964575655.1 uncultured Muribaculaceae bacterium
CTTTTTCAAATGTTGCATTTTTATCAATTTCACCATATTTAGCTGTTATTAAGGCAACACCATTTGCATCTAAAACCCTTACTTCTTTTATATTATAGTCTTTATCAACAATTACTTCCTCGCTAACAAGTTTGGGATTGTTTGGATAATTAATATTATTAGTTTTAAAAATATAATTATCACCATCTTTTATCATTTGTAATTCATCATCATCTGCCAATTCGTCTTTAACCGATTTCAATAAATATGCCTGCGAATTATTATAAGGCCATTCACTTTGAAATTTAAAACTTTTATTCAAGGCTGGTGTAATAACATAAACTCCATCTTTATTTCTTAAAATAGTTTGTTCATAACCGTTTGACTTATTTTTTAAAATAACTTTATAATAATCAGGCTTGCTATATGAAACATTAACATCGTATTCATAAACATCATCATTATTAACTATTTGGACTTCAACATCTTGATAATATCCTTTTAATTTATCAATACCATTAAAGACATTACTTTTAACTTCTTTTTCACTATCCTTTCCGCACCCTGTTAAAAATAACACTGATACTAACAATAGACTCAATAAAACTTTTTTCATAATTCACCCCATCTTAATTTCTAATTAATTATATGGATTTGTATTATGAATATTCATGAATAATTATTGGAATTTGGTTAAAGATAATTATAGAAATACAAAAGGAGGATTTTATGGTAACGTTACAAAAAATAGCCTTAGCAATTACAATTATTGGTGCATTAAACTGGGGATTAATCGGCTTATTTGATTTTGATCTAGTAGCTGCCATTTTTGGTGCTATGGATACTTCGGTATTTACACGAGTTGTCTACGGCCTTGTTGGGTTATGTGGACTTATAAATATCGGACTATTAATTAAAAATATTGAATTAAAATAAAAAAATCTAGAAATTCTAGATTTTTTTGTTATTCCATAAATTCTTCTTCTAATGCTTCTAACGGTTCATCAGCAAGTAATTGCTTAGATAATTCATACGAAACATCACGATATTCTTTAATACCAGTTCCGGCAGGTATTAACTTACCTATAATTACATTTTCTTTCAATCCTTGTAAAGTATCAACTTTACCTCTAATAGAAGCATCTGTTAACACCCTAGTAGTCTCTTGGAAAGATGCAGCTGATAAGAATGATTCTGTTTCTAATGCTGCTTTAGTAATTCCTAATAGGATTGGCATACCAGTTGCAGGACGTTTACCTTTAATAATAATTTCTTTATTAATATCAGTAAATTTTCTAAAATGAACTAGTGAACCAACTAAGAATTCAGTATCGCCACCATCAAGAATTCTAATTTTAGAAATCATACGGCGTGCAATAATCTCAACGTGTTTATCACTAACTGCAACACCTTGTTGACGATAAGCTTTTTGAATTTCTTTTAAGATATATTCTTGAGTTGTAATAGGATCAGTTACTGCAAGTAATTCTTTAGGTGAAATATTACCTTCTGTTAATCTCTCACCAGATACTACTTCTTGTCCTTTTTCAACTTTCAATTTAGCAGCATAATTAGTTATATGTTCAACTTCATCAACTTTATTCTTAACAATAATTCTAAACTTACCATGATCTTCTTCAATACTAGTAACTTTACCATCAATCTCAGCAATCGTAGATTTACCTTTAGGATTACGAGCTTCAAATAACTCTTGTACACGAGGTAATCCTTGAGTGATATCTTCTCCACCAGCAACACCACCAGTATGGAAAGTTCTCATAGTTAACTGAGTACCAGGCTCACCAATTGATTGAGCAGCCATGATACCAACAGCCTCTCCAATTTCAACAATATTACTTGTCGCTAAGTTACGACCATAACATTTTTGACATACACCATTTTGAACATTACAAGTTAAAACACTTCTAATTTCCACTTTTTCAATACCAGCAGCAATTATTTTATCTGCTTCTTTTTCACCAATTAATTGATTTTTATCAACAATCAATTCTTTAGTTTCTGGATTTATAACCTTTTTCGAAGCATATCTACCAACAATTCGGTCATATAAAGCTTCAATTGTAGTACCATCTTTTTCATTTATAAATGCTTCTACAACAACACCAAAGTCAGTTCCGCAATCGTTTTCTTTAACAATAACATCCTGTGATACATCAACTAATCTTCTTGTTAAATATCCAGAATCCGCTGTTCTTAATGCAGTATCAGCATTTCCTTTACGAGCACCATGAGTTGATAAGAAGAATTCCGATACTGAAAGTCCTTCTTTAAATGATGATACAATTGGTATTTCAACAGGTTGACCATTTGGTTTAGCCATGATACCACGCATACCTGCAACCTGAACAAATTGTGCAATACTACCACGAGCTTTAGAATTCATCATCATAAATATTGGATTATCTAATGAATTATCAGCAATTATTTGTAGTTCTTTTTGAACTTTTGACTTTACTTGTTCCCAAGTTTCACAAACACGTTCATAACGTTCTTCATCTGTAATTAAACCACGAGCATATTGTTTATTAATCTTCTCTACAATTTGCTGTCCTTCATCAATCAATTCCTGCTTTTTATCAGTTGTAACAATGTCACTAGCTGAAACTGTAATACCAGCAATTGTTGAATACTTGAAACCTAAATCTTTTAATTTATCAAGCATAATTGATGTTTCAGTAGTTTTATATAATTTAAATATCTGAGCAATAATACCTTCTAAAGTAGATTTAGGAAATGGTTTTGATAATGGAATTTCTTTAATCTTTTCTACAATATTTTCACCCTTACCAATGAAATACTTATTAGGAGTAAATTTAGTTAAATTTTCCTTAGTAGGCTCATTAATAAATGGGAAAGTATCTGGTAATATATCACTAAAGATAATTTTACCAACTGTTGTTACAAGATATTTATCTTGTTGTTCTTCAGTAAATATCTTATGTCTAAATGAATTTGTTCTTAAGGCAATTCTTGTATGAAGAGTAATTTCTCTTCTTCTATATGCCAT
>CAZNQV010000009.1:0-7026 GCA_964575655.1 uncultured Muribaculaceae bacterium
ACCTTATGTTTCACCAGTATGGACACCACTTAAATTTAATATAGAAGGGTTAAAAGAAGTATATTCTAAATTCTTTAATCCATTTAGAAATACTTATACATTCTTTCAAACATATGCAAATATTGATAAAGTTGATCCAAGAGAGTTTAAAGTTTCATATGAAGAGTTAGAAGAAATTGATAAATGGTTATTGTCTAAATATAATACTTTATTAAAAGATGTGACAACATCATATGATGAATATGATTTAAACAAGGTAGTTAAACTGTTAACATTCTTTGTATCAGAAGATTTATCAAACTGGTATATTAGACGAAATCGTGATAGATTTTGGGGAAGTGAACTTGATAGTAGTAAAAAAGCAGTATATCAAACTACATATCAGGTATTAATTGGAATATCACAAATGTTAGCACCAATTGCACCATTTATTAGTGAAGAGATATACCAAAATTTAACAGATAATGAATCAGTTCATTTGAGTTATTTTCCTAAGTATGATGAATCACTAGTTAATTTAGAAATAGAAGAAAAAATGGATTTAGTTAGGGATTTAATATCTTTGGGTAGATATGTCCGTGAAGAAGTTAGAATTAAAGTTAGACAACCATTAAGTCAAATGATCTTAGATGGTAAAAAAGAACATATTATCAAAGATTTAGTTAATGACTTAAAAGAAGAATTAAATGTTAAAGAGGCAATATTTATTAAAAATTTAGCTGATTATATGAATTTTGAAGTAAAACCGAATTTTAAAGTTTGTGGGCCTATTTTAGGCAATAAAATTAAAGAGTTTAGTGATGTTCTAAAACAATTAACCGATGAAGATATTCAAAAACTAGAGAATAATGAAATTATTAAACTAGGTGAATATGAAGTAACAAAAGATATGGTTGATATAAGGATAACTGCTAAAGAAGGTTTTGATATTGCGATGGAGAATAATAATTTTATCATCCTTAATACTGAGTTAAATGAAGATTTAATCAAAGAAGGGGTAGCAAGAGAAATTGTTTCAAAAGTACAAAATTTAAGAAAACAAAAAGGATTTGATGTAGCTGATCGTATTAATTTATTCTATGATGGTAATGAACAGGTTAAAATAGTATTAAAAGAATATGAACTATATATCAAAGCTGAAACATTAACAATTGAAATTATCCAAAAAGATAGTTTAAAAGAAGAGTTTCAACTTAATGATTTGACTGCTTATTTAGATGTTGAAAAACGATAATCTATATAATTTTAAAAGAAAAAGAAAAAAATGAAAAAAATGTGTCGAAAACAGTAGATTTTTGTCACATTTTTTGTATAATCGTATTGTATAGTAGTCGACTATATAGAAAAAATAGACAGAAAGGGAAGTATTTATGAACAAAAAGAAAAAACTAACAGTATTGCTAGTGTTATTGTTAGTAGCAGTATTATCATTTGCAGGTTATGTTACTTATGCTAGATATATTTCTAGAGGCTCTGGAGAACAAGCAGTTGATGTTGCTAAATGGGCGTTTACTCTTGATGGAGTAACTGCTACATCTAACACAACTGTTACATTATCTCCAGATGTAGCATGGAATGCAAATACTGATGTTGTATCTGGCAAAATTGCTCCTGGTATGACTGGTTCAGCTACTATGGTTTTAGATCCAACTGGAACTGAAGTAGCGTTTAACTTCTATGTTAAAGCATCATTTACTGGAGACTTTAATAATGAAAACATTAAAGCTGGTACAGTTACTGCTGGTATGTGTTCTGATGGAACATCTACAAATGAAACTGCTTGTACTGGTGATAATACTTGGACTCCAATCACATTAACTGATGGAACTGGTGAATATGAAGGTTTCTTAAAAGGTACTGTTACTTTACCTGAAGGTGCAGCTATGGCAGCAGCTCAAAAAGTAAATGTAAGTTTACCAGTTGAATGGACTGATGGACACGGTACTCCAACTACTCCTACAAGTAGTGCTGCTGATCAAGCAGATACTGCAACAGGTATTGCTGATCCAACAAATGGAAAAGTAGTATTTGATGTTATTGTAGAACAAAAAGTAGCTTAATTAAAATAAAATTAATGGAAGTATTTAGTTACTTCCATCAAAGGACATAATTCTTAGTATATCTTTTGATGGGAGCAATAGAATATGAAAAAAGAAAAAACACCAACCAAAAAAAAAATAAAGAAACCAACAAAGAAAATCATCAATAGAAAGTATAATATTGTTAATTGTGTAATAATAATTGTTTTGATTATTATTATTTTCGCGTTATTAAGGTATTGTGTGAATGATAAAAGAAGATTAACTCCAACCGGTAATATTGATATTTTTGATTTAAAATGTGTTAACAAAGAATGCCCAACTTGTAACACATGTAAACCGGTTGTTACTAAACCAGTATCCGGTGGTGATAAAAAACAAGATGAAGAAGAACCACCTAATCCCGAAGAAGAAGTAGAAGGGTTTAATGTGTTTGATAATAGAATAACTTGGGCTACAGAAAGTGAACTTAGAATATTTACAAATCCAGCTTATGAATTCAAAGATATTATTGCGCCAGGAAGCAGTAATACTTATGTATTTAGAGTTAGAAATAATAATTCATTTAATGTTAAATATTCAATAGACGTTATCGAAGTAAATAATAAAAACATTAATATGAAATACAAATTAAAATATAAAAATAATTATGTTGTAGGGGATATAGATTCATGGGTTAAATATACAGAACTAAATTTAGATGATATTTATTTAGATGCTAACAAATATGATGAATATACTCTTGAATGGAAATGGATTGAAAGCCGAAATGATACAGAGATCGGTCTTAGTGACGATGCTGAATATAGTTTAAAAATAGAAATAACAGGGACTGAAATATGAAAATAGTATGGAAAATAGTTGAGGGAATTATAGTAATAATCCTTCTTGGTTTGATTTTTGTAAATGCTTGTTTTGCATATACAAAATTAATAAAAAAAGATAAATTAGCTAATGTATTGGGTTATACTTACATGGTTGTTCAAAGTAATAGTATGATACCTGAATTTAAAAGTAAAGACATGTTAATTATTAAATTAACTGATGAATTCAAAGTAGGAGATGTTGTTACATTTGAAGAAGAAGATTTCTTTATAACTCATCGAGTTATTGAAATAAAAGGTAATACGTTGACCACAAAAGGCGACAATAATAACGCTGCTGATCAACCAATTACTAAAGATCGTGTTATTGGAGTTGTAAAGAAAATCATTAAATAGGAGGTCATATTTTGAAAAAGGAGTTAGGAAATAAAGTATTTGTTATTTTTATGCTAGCGTTTGGTGTTTTTGCTATGCTTGAATTAGCATTTTATTTTACCAATAATACTTTTTCGAGATATCGTTCTAGTGGCAGTGGTGAAACTGCAGTAGCAACTGCAGTTCCCATTGTTAATGATACAGTAGAAATAATTACGGTACCTTTATCTAGCATGGTGCCTGGAGCTACTGAAACTTATCAATTTAGTGTTAAAAATTACGATGATGATGATAATGTGACTGATGCCACGATGAAATATAATGTTAAAATTGAAGGTGCTGGTTATTTACCTTTAGAGTATTCATTAACTAATGATAATTCGAATGTTTTACTTACTGATGGAGTTAGTCCATGGTATTCTTTACCTCATACTGTTGCTACTATTCATAACTATGAATTAACTATTAGTTGGCCAATTGAGTATAATGAATTTACATATGCTAATTTAGTAGAAGTTGTAACAATTACAATCGATGCAGAACAAGTTGTGTAAAATAAGGTGATAATAATGAAAGAATTAAAGAAAAAGATAATTAAAATATTTAAAAGATTCAAAAAAAATATAGTTACATTTTATAATAGTGCAGAAAAACAAATTATATGTTTCTTTAAGAATACGCCTAAAAAAAGATTAATTATTTATGGTGCTTTGCTTTTACTTTGTATTCCTACTTTATATGGTTTTGTTACATTCTCTAGATATATTATTAAAAATGTTTATGATAACTTTTTGATATCAAGAGAGTTTTACTTTTATAGTAATGTTTTAACTGATGAATTAACAATACCAACATATACTCTTTATGATTGGGATGGTGAAGATAATTATACTTTACGAGCTAATGTGATGAATTATCTTGATGAATTACGTTGGACAAAGGAATCAATAACTTATGAGGCTAATGTTTCATGTGATCCAAGTAATGGTAGTTCAAATTTAATATCTTGTACTGCAAGTAATGGAACTATTAATTATTCTAGTACTGGAGGAACATCGGTTATTGTTAATATGACGATGGTAAATAATGGAATTACTTTTGAGGATGGTGATTATGTCGATGTTGAATTAACATATACAAGTACTTCACCATATCGTAAAGTTTTAAAAGCAAATTTTAGAATATATGTTGTAGTTCAAGATGTTAAATGGCATGTTGATGATGTTGAAAACCAAAAGTATTTTGATTTGTATATATCAAATTATGGTGATATTGAGGAAAATAATATAGAAATAGAATGGAATCCAAGTAATATGAGTATTGATACAACTAATACTTATGTCGTTAATGGAACAACTTATACAACGACAATTAATGGTATACAATATGTTAATCGTTGTAGGATTAGTTTAGGAAGTAGAAAATCGGGAATAATTCGTTTTTATAAAAATGATAAGACTCAAAATTATACTTATCCACAAGTTGGTGTTGAAAGTCCTTTAATAATTACTCACTAATAATAAATTAAAATTTAGAAAGGAAAGGAATATGAGCAAGTTTAGAAATATAAAAACTATTAATAAAACTTTACTTATTATAGGATTAGTTTCTATATTTTTAGGCTTGGTCTTATCTTTCAGTAATGGAATAGTTTTTAAAAATAAAGTTAATGCTGATACTTATAGTACTGGTGGTTCAGGTAGAGGTGCTGTTGGAGGAAGAAGAATTACTTACAACTTTAATTATGGTTGGACTTTTTCGAAGGGGACTGGTACTTTAGCATCAGGTTCACAATATACTGCTGATCCAGCTAGTGTTACTTATATACCAGATAATAGTGCTGATGAGAGAAATATTCCATATAGTTCAAATTATGATCCAACATACTATAGTGGTACTTCAACCTGGAAAGATGTATCTTTGCCTCATACCTATAATGATGAAGATACTTTCAATAATTTTATGGAAGAGGATCTTAATGGTGAACGTACAATGTATGCTGGAACAGCATGGTATAAAAAAATATTTAATTTACCTAGTGAATATGCAACCGGTAAAACAATCATATTAGAATTTGAAGGTGCTAGACAATCGGCTAAAGTATGGGTAAATGGTAATTTATTGAATGGTGTTGCTCAAAATGGATTTGTTGCATTTGGATATGAAATACCATCTGAATACTTGCATTTTGGAGAAGGAGTCGCTAATCAAAATGTAATTACGGTTTTAGTTGATAACTCTTATCCATACTATATGGAAATTGATGGTGTAAAAACAAACAGCCAAGTTAGTTGGCACGATTCACATTGGCATCCTAATTATGGAGGTCTTTATCGTAATAGTTATTTGTATGTAATGGATGATTTGCATTTAACAGTACCGTTATATAGTTTCACTGAAGGAAATGGTACTTATGTTTATACTGATAATGAAACATCAAATGCTACTCATGTTCATGTTGATGCTGAAATAGAAAATAGTAGTTCTGTAACGAGAACATTTGATTATCGTGTAACTATAAAAGATATGAATGGTGATGTAGTTACTTTAAGTGATGGTACTAATAATATTACTAGCATAACTAATACTGATAGTATCACTTTAGCAGCAGGAGAGAAAACAACTATTAATATAGAGACAATTTTGCATAATCCGATTAGATGGTCAACAAATTATCCATATCTATATACTTGTGAAGTCGAGTTGTTAGAAGATGGTGTTGTAATTGATAACAATTTAAATACTTTTGGGGTTAGAACGTTTAGATTTACAACTAATTATGGGTTTTATTTAAATGAATGGTATACCGAACTTGATGGTTGGGGTCAAAAGCCAACTTGGGAATGGGCTGCTGTAGGTGCGGCATATCCTGATTGGATGAGCGATTATGGCATGCAGTTATTAAAAGATGCTGGTGGTAATTATTTGCGTTTTGGTCATGCTGCCGGTAGTGGGACACAGATCAGTTTAGCGGATAAATATGGTATATTAGTTACTCAACCTGGTGTTGATGGTGAAGGACAAGGTGGTTCTTCCGGTGGTAACTATAGTGAAAATACTTATCGTTTAAGGATTGAAGCGATGAGAGATATGATTATTTACTTTAGAAATCATCCATCTATTATTGTTTGGGAAATTGGTAATCAAGCTAATGGTTTGATGAGTGATGCTAGTCTTAATTTTGTTAATAGTATTTCATGGTTAGGAGTAAATACGACTAATTATAACAATAACAAAAGAGATTATGGTACATTATTAGTTGATGTAATTAATAAATATGATTATGGTAATAGAGCAAATGAACCTAATACTGGTACTTATGAAGCATCTGAGTCAGCATCAAGAAGGTTAACGACAATTAGAAGAGCTAGTTCAGATAATCCAGTTAATGTTGATGTTTATGAAACTACGCTTGGTGATGGTGCTATCTCAGGAAGTCCTGCTGTTGAAGGTGAAAATATTCGTATGGAAGCAAGACGTGGCGTATGGGATACTTATACAGAAGGATTTGAAACATTTACGAATACTTCTGATAAAGGTGTAGATTATGTAAATTCAACTAGTGAGACATATGCTAAACTACAGGCAACTGAAAGAAAATTTATTCTAAATCAAACCTCTAGTGTTGGCGGTGCTAACTGGATATTTTCTGACACTATTTCGCATGGCAGAATTACTGATATTGTTGCTAGAGCTAGTGGTGAAGTAGATGCAGTTATGTTACCAAATGAAGCTTATTATGTTAATAAAGTAATAAATGATGATGTTGGTGGAATTGATATTATTGG
>CAZNQV010000009.1:7036-22326 GCA_964575655.1 uncultured Muribaculaceae bacterium
ATTGGTCATTGGAATTATCCGGCTAATACAGTTAAAACTGTTTATGTAGTTGCTAAAGGTGTTAATAGTGTAGAATTATTCATTAATGGTACTTCAGTAGGAAATGGTGTTGAAGTATCTGCGAATAGTTATTTATATGAATTTCCTGATGTTACATATGCTGCTGGAACAATTAGAGCGGTTGGTTATGATTTTAGTCATAATATTGTTTTCACTGATGAGATTACAACTCATGGTGAACCAGATCATCTTGAAGTAACAGTAGTTAATGGACCAACAGGTTTGATTGCCAATGGTTCAGATATTCTAATTTTAGATGTCAAATTATTAGATAATCAAAATAGAGTATGCACAACTTATGATGGTGAAGTAGAAAATACTTTGTTACAGATGACATATGATTTAAATGATAATGGTAATGTAACGGGAGAGTATTTAGGTGGATATAATATTGGTGTTCCAGAAAATACTAGATCAAATAGTTTATATTTAGAAGCAGGTATTCAAAGAGTATTTGTTAGAACTAGTAAAGTAAGTGGGGCAATTAGTGTTACTGCTACTTTAGGGGCAATGTCTGATACATATACAACTAATAGCATTGCAGAAACAAATACCAATGGATTATCTTTAAGTGTTAATCCGACTCCTGTTTATGCACTTGATAATACTAAAAATCTTGGTTTAGGTGATGGTTCTAGATTAGGGGTAGCTGAAACAGCTCAAATAATCGATTCTAAACTATATATTGAAAACTTATTATATCTTGGAAATAATCATGTTGGTAACGGAGTATATGATTCGTTAGCAATTGGTGAATTAATGTATAGTGATAGTTCAGTTACAATTGCCTCTTTGCCATACAAATTTATTAATGCTGATTATATTAGGATTCCTAATGATGATAGAAGTTTAATTGAAGATAGTTTATTATCATTTGATATTAATCGAAATTCAACTGTTTATATTGCTCATGATACAAGATTGCCAGAACCAACATGGTTAACGGCTGATTTTACTCAATCGATGAATGAAATTACTAATACAGTTGACACAATTGTAGCGTCTAATGGAGTTACATACGAAGTATGGAAAAGAGATTATACAGTTAGTGTTAATAATGGTGTTGTATCAAATATAACTGTTGATGTTAGTGGTAATGTTGATAATGGAGCTACGGCAATAGCAGGCGCTAATTATTTTATATTTGTCAAAGAGACATCTAAGGTTAATAATAGAACATTCTTTTCCCAAAACTTTGATTTATTTAGTGAATCAAATATTACTTATGGTTGGAATGCTTTTGTACCTGCTAATACAACAGTTACTAAAGCTGATTTTGGAGGAAGAACTGCTTTAAGATTTACTGATGATAGTTCGCCTGATATTGCATTTGTAACAAAGAAATTTCCAGCTTTAGATGATCCATTTACAGTTACTTTTAAATCTTATATTGGTGATAATAAAGTTAATACTTGGTTACGTGTATTTATTAGTTTAGAGGAACCAAAGTCTAATGCTGAAATGAGAAATATTCCAGTAGAATCATATTTAAGTCGTGATGGTAATAGTGTAATGCTTAAATATAATACAGGAAGTGGTTCTTCACTTAACGCAATTAATAAGGGTGTTATTAATGTTAATGCTTGGTATACATACAAATATCATGTTGATCCGGTGGCAAAAAAATGGTATGTTGAGGTATTTAATGATAGTAATACATTAATTCATACAACAACAGAATATAATTTTGCACGTACTAGTTATAAATCATTTACTGATTCTAGTGTATCTATACCTATTAATAAACTTAATCATGTTACATTTGCAACTGGTAGAACAGCATCATATACAACTGATTTTTATATTGATGATGTTGAAATCAAAAAAGATATGGATATAGGAGCTACAGCAATAACAATCGATGATGTAGTTATTGGTCTTAGTGATCAAATTACTTCATATGTTGCAGTTAATAATAATTCACCTAGTGATTCAGTAGTTGATTTTACTGAAACCGAAGATTTTTACAATTATACTAGGGTTAATGATGATGTGAATCGTAAAATAACGTTTAATTTAGAAAACTTAAATGGCGAACATTTCATCTTTGATGTAAATTATGATACACAATCAGCGTTATTAGGATGGCATGTTGAACCGGCTGAATCAGTTCCAGATCCTAATGCCATGGTAACGTCAGAATTAAAAGATAATGATGTAGTAATTCTGTTTAATGATACAACTACAACTAATAATGCGTATATATATAAAGATATAACATCATTATCAACGGCTTTAAGAATGTCATATGATTTCTATTTAGATAGTGATAGCAATTATGATCAAGCGTTATTGCGAATGTTTTTGACTGATGGGGCAATGAGTAATGTAACTGATTATACTAACGTAGGGGTTAGATCATATATGACGCCTCAAGATTTAACAACTAATGAATATGTAATGTTAACTAAAAAAATTAATGCTGTTGATAGTAATTTAATGGATGATACATTGATTACAAAAGATGCATGGCATAATATTGAATATTATGTAAATATTGTTAAAAACACATACACTGTTTATTTAGATGGTGTGGCAATTATTGAAGATTTTGCTTTTTATAATAATCAAACTGAAATAAACAGAGTTTATATTGGAACTGATGTAGCAGGAACAGCTAAATACTATATTAAAAATTTTGCGTATGAAGAAGCTAGTGGATATCCTATTGATGGAGTTACTATTGATCAAGTTACTCTTCCAGATTTTAATCCATCTAATGATACATATTATTACTATACTGATACATCACTTACTAATGGTTCCAGTGTAACTTTAGTGACTAATGCCTTTTATAATAGTTCAACAATAACAAAAGATGTTGTTAACAAACAAATAGGAATTGTTGCAAAGGATAATCAAGGTAATACTTATAACTATACAATTATTTATGATAAATTAGTGAATAGACCAATAACAAGTCAACAATTACAAGATTTAATTGATTCGACTGATAGTTTTGTTGAGAATCTTTATACTTTTAATACATGGGAAACTTTACAGACAGCTTTAACAAATGCTAGAGCAGTAATAAATAATGGCGCAAATGCAATACCAATTGATTATTCTTTAGCATACTATGAATTGGAAACTGCTATTAATGGATTATTGTTATTGTGGACTTATAATGGATATGATACCGCGACTGTTCAAACAATTAAGTATTCAAGCAACTTAGGCGAAGTTGGTTCCGAAGTATTTGGTTTTAATAGTGTATTAGATAATGGTAAAATAGTTTATTATGGAAATGATGCTAATACATTTACTTCAGTTCCATATAGGTATATGAATGCAGAATATATGTTATTAAATAATATTCAATATAAAAATGCTTTAATGACAATTCAACCATTACAGAATATTGATATATTAGTATTTAAAGATCGTGATGCTGGTCCTTTAACAGATCCTGATGAAACAATTGCTAGTAATAAATTTCAATATACTGGTGAAATTGCAACATCATCTGCTGGAGTTATCTATAAAATATATAAAAAGTCATTTACAGCGGGAACGATTATAAATATTGAATTTGAAAAACTAGTTAATAATTATATTACCGGAAATAATAATATCATTGCCTTTATTAATACTGCAAAAGCGGATAATAATACTTTTATTAATGAAGATTTTGATATTTATGATGAAGATTTATTCAATAGAGCTTGGAAAAACGAAGTAACTAGTCATGCAACAAATACTTTTCATGGTGAAGTAGGTGGTAGTGGTAACTATATTAATTTATATACTGATTCCACTTCAGCTGCAACTTATGGATTTGGTATTATTTATAAAGAAATGGCTAAATTAAAAGAAAGAATAGTTTTCAAATATACTGTTAATCTTGCAGATTTAACGAGTAATGTAAATTTATATAATAGAACTTGGTTAAGACAAGGGCCAGGAGATATTGGTGCTGGTACTACTACTGATGATAGAAACAATAAAGATAAAAAGAATGCGTTAATGGATTTGTATGCTTTTAACAATATTAGTACGCAATCTTCTATTTATAATATTAATGGTGGGACTGCTTCTAAGACACCGGGTATTTTAGTAACTGATGCAGGTACTAGAAAACTTATGTATTCTGGTACAGCGATAACTGCTAGTGATTGGGTTGAAGTAGAAGTTAATATGAACGTTTTAACGAAAAAAGCCCAAGTATCTTTCAATGGTGTTACTTATCCATCAGCTAATACGTACTTTTCAATGATTAATGGTGCTTCTAGTGGTGTTGGATATAATGGTAATGTAACTTATGCAGATCATATGTATTTTGCAAGTAGGTTACAAGGAAAATCTAATGCTAATTTTAGAGATATTATTGTTTATCCAATTGATAGTGGTTTCTACTCAGATATTCAAGTTGGTGGTATTTCAATTGGAAATTATAAAGATATGACTAAAGCTTATTTATATAAAGTTGATTCTTCTACTAATTTTGCAACAGCGTCTGCAACAGCAGTTCAAGGTGAATTATTTACCAATGATGGTAATACATCAAATCCAACTATTAATACTACTACTGGTAATAATCGTAATACAACTATTACTGAAACATATGCATCTAATTCATTAGGTACTTATGAAAGAGATTATAAAGTATATTTTGAAGTTGATAGTGATATTGATGCTAATTCATCAGATGATAAGTATGGAAAAAGTGATTTAGTTGATTTATTAAATTATGCAATGAATTTAAACTCTAATTATTATACATCTGCTAGTTATTCATTACTTGAAACCGCTATAGAAAATGCTATTGTAAGACTGGCGAATCATGATAGTGAAATCGATAAAATTGATTCTAACGATGACGTAACTTATGATTATTTAGCATTAAAAAATGTTATTGATAATCAATTAATCTCATTATCTGATGTTAAATTTGATTATAGTGGTAAAATTATTCCAGGTCGTGAATATGATGATTTTGTAGATGCTGGAGAAATTAATATTACTAACAAGAGTAGTTTTACCGCTAACTTTAGTATTCAAGCTAGAATTAATGGTACTTATCGTTATGCTGATGATGTTCATACTAGATTTTTAGAGTTTGATAGTAAACTTTATCCGGGAACAAGTATAACTTTTATTGATAATAATACTAATAAATTTTATAGTTATGTAATTACTCAACAAGATTATGATAATGATAAATTCAAGTATTCTTTATCAGACTTCTTATTATTAGGTACAATAGATAGTTATTATGAAAATTCATATCATATTGACTCGGGTGTCTTAGCGGGTAATTATTCATTTATTGTTGATTTTAAAAATACTTCCAATATTCCAAATGGTGAACATACAATAACGCTAGAATTGTATATTAATGATGCAATTGTTTCAACTTCTGATGTGTTAAACTTTAATGTTTATAATGTTAGTACTGAAACATCGATAGTTGCATCTCCTGCAGAACAATCTTATGATTCAGATGATTTGGTTGATATTAGCATGGAAATTTATGTAGATGCTCCAGTGGTTAATGGGGTAGCGGTAACAGATACTACTCATGATAATAAAACTATGGCAGTTAGAGTAAGTGTGAATGACGAAAATGGTAATTTTTTTCCTTTTCCAAAAGGAACAACTATTTCCGATGGAATTAATACATATCCGATGTCATCGGATGGATATTTACGTGTAAGTGGTGGATTGCCATTGCAGGCATTAACTAAATCATATATTTTAACACCGGGTTATGAAGGATTTGCACCAGCGACATATTTTTTAAAAACTGAATTAATTGAGACTTTTGATAGATATAACGATACTGGTATTGGTAGTGATAATGTGTTAGCAACTGAAATTAATGAAATGGTTGTTGATCCTATAGCCGATTGTAGTATTTATGCAAATATTGAAAATAATACTAATGTCTTGATTAAGAATCAAGCAACTAATTTAAATATTGATTTAAAAACAATTTGTAATAACATAAATGTTGATCAAATTATAACGTTAGGGTTATATAAAAAGAATTTACCGGGATATTTAGATTTTAACTACAGTATATTGGATTATAAAAACAACGTAAATAATAGTATTGCAACTGAGTATGATGGTAATATTTATAAATTAGAAACAAGACCATATAATTTCCTTTCAAGAGTAGTTACAGATAACCGATATCAGATAAGTTTTAAAGATACTTTATCGAGTGGTATGTATAAACTAGAATTTGATATTAGAGCTGGTGAATTAATAAGATCTGACTTTGTCACATTTGTTATCAAATAAAAAAATGATCATTTTTGATCATTTTTTGTTTTCTAAATAAGCAGTTTTAGTTCGTTCTATTTCTTGTAAGGCTTCTTCTTTTGAATGATATTCAAAAGTTTCTACTTTGATGTTTTGTAGTAATTTGTAAGTAGCGAAGAAATTTTTTATTTCTGCTTTTAAATGTCCATTTAAATCAGTTATTTCATCAATTCCATCAAATCGTGGATCAACATTGTTGACAGCAATAATTTTATTATCACCATATCCTGAATCAATCGTTTCTAAATAACCAATAACTCGAGCATCAACAATGCATCCAGGAAATGTTGGATCAGTTGTTAACACTAAAATATCTAATGGATCACCATCATTAGCTAGTGTTTCATCAATAAATCCATATTCGGCAGGATAAGTCATAGTTGAATATTGAACTCTGTTTAATTTAATTTTACCTGTTTCTTTATTAATTTCATATTTGTTTTTTGTTCCCATTGGGATTTCAATAATTGCTTCAATAATATTATTCATTTTTCATCACCTATATTTATTATAATACATTAATAATTATTTGTCTTTAAAAATTCTCTTAGTATTTTAGTAACGGCACGTTTTTCAATTCTAGATACATAACTTCTAGATATTTTCAATTCTTTGGCAATTTCTTTTTGAGTTTGGATATCATAATTGTTTAATCCATACCTTCTAATAACAATTTCTTGTTCTCTTTTTGTTAACATTGTTAAATATTTTTTTAATAGTTCAATAGTATTTTTTGTATGAATATCTTCTAAATAATCTGGTTTAGGTGCTTTCACTACATCTAAAATAGTTATCTCATTTCCCTCTTTATCAAAACCAATTGGTTCATCAAGGCTGATAGTATTATTATTCTTCTTAGTTGATCTAAAATACATTAAGATTTCATTTTCAATACATTTTGCACAATAAGTAGTTATCTTAGTTTCGTGTTTTAATGAATAAGAGTCAATACCTTTAATTAAACCAATAGTACCGATACTAATTAAATCATCAGCATCAATATTTTGATGTTCGAATTTTTTTACAATGTGTGCAACTAATCTTAGATTATGTTCTATTAATTTATTACGTGCATTTTTATCTTTTTTTAACAGTAAATTAATATATTTTTCTTCTTCTTCTTTAGGTAAGGGATCAGGAAATGCCTTATTGGAGTAGGATGTTGTAAAAAATAAACAAGTTTTAATTAATTCAATTATTTGGATTAACATAAAAACCTCCTAATTAATTGTATTTATTGAATGTCAAATTTTGTTAAAAAAATACATTTTTATCATTATGATGTTATAATAACTTTAAGAGGAAGAGAACATGGAAAAATTATTTAAAATGATTGATGAAAATTTTAAGTGTAGTGTTTGTGACAAAGAAGTTACTAAATTGGGATATACGGCAAGAGATCATTGTCCTTATTGTTTATCAAGTTTACATGTCGATAATAATCCAGGCGATAGAAGTTGTGAATGTCATGGTATATTAAGAGTTATTGGAATGGAAAAGGGTAAAAAAGATGATATTAAACTGATCTATCAATGCGATAAATGTGGCATGATTAAGAAGAATAAGATGGCGGTTGATGATAACTATGATTTATTATTAGAAATACTAAAGAAGGTGAATTAATGCAAAGATATTTTGTCAAAGAAATAAAAGATAAAGTTTGTTTTTTAAATGAAAGAGATAGTTATCATACAAAAACTGTCATGCGTTCTAACATTAATACTAAATTAGAGATTGTATGTAATAAACATCTTTATCTTGGAAAGATAACAAAATTAAGTGATTTAGTTGAAGTAAAGATTATGAAAGAATTAAGTGATATAGATAATTGTTACAATGTAACAATTGCCCAAGCATTAGTTATAGAAAATAAAATGAATCTAATATTACAAAAAACAACAGAATTAAATGTTAGTAATATAATTCCATTAATAACTGATCGTTCAATTATTAAAGTTAATAAAGATTTCGATAAGAAAATAATTAGATGGCAAAAAATTGTTAATGATGCTGCCAGTCAATCTAAAAGATTAGATATTCCTGATGTCTTTAATGTAACTAAAATAAATGAACTAATAAAGATGGATTTTGATTATAAATTTTTATGTACTGTCAATGAACAAAGCAAAACAATTAAGAATGTTTTACAAAAGGTTACTAGTTATGATAGAATATTATTTGTAATTGGACCTGAAGGTGGTTTTACAGAAAAGGAAGAAAAAATCTTTTCGGATAACGGTTTTATTAGTATTTCTTTGGGAAATACTGTATTACGAACTGAAACTGCACCAATTGCAATATTAAGTATGTTAAATTATCATTTTATGAGGTGAATTTATGCTTAATTTATTGATTAAATTTAGTAGTGAAAATATTGTTATTCTACTTATCTTATTAGTGGTTGTTGTAATTATTACAATTATTGCCTTTTTGGTTGATAATAGAAATCGTAAATATGATAAATTGATTATAAATAATACTAAACAATTAATAGAGGCAACTAAAGAAAAAGAATTAACGGAAAAACTAGAAATAATTAAAGAAGAACCGGTTATTGAAGTTAAGGCTGTAGAAGTTCCCAAGGTGGAACAAGTAAAAATTGATGAAATTGATGAAATGAAAGAAATTGAAGAATCTGACATAAAAGTTAATGACGAACAAGTTACGGTTGATCATGAAATTGAATTAACAGAGCAGGAAAAAGCTCGTCAAGAATTGGAAAGAATAGAACAAGAATTAAAAAATCCTAAAGAAGAACATGTCGGTCCAACTGATTTTGAAATTGAACAAGAAAAAACAGCAATTATTAATTATGAGGAATTAAAAAAAGCAGCAAGTGAGGTTGATACAAAAGATGCTAAATTATTAGAGGATGAAGGTAATGAACCTATTAGTATTGAAGATTTATATCGTCGTGATCAATTAAAGAAAATAGAAATGATTGATTTTAATACTAAAGAAGAACCAAAGGAACCAATAAAGTTTAAAAATAGTGAAGTTGTTTCACCAGTATTTGGTGTAACTAAAGAAGAAAAAAATTTGGTTAAAGATATTAAACAATTAAAAGACATCAAAGATGTAGAATTAAAAAGTGCGGTAGAGTTAGAGATTGCCAAGACAGAAAGATTTTTAAAAGAATTAAAAGAATTAAGAAATAAATTAGATTAATCTAATTCTTTTTTTTAAGAGGTGTATTTATGAAAGTAGGAATATATACTTTAGGATGTAAAGTTAATACATATGAAAGTAATTTTATAATAAGCTTATTTAAAGAAAAAGGTTTTGTCATTAGTGATTTTGATGATATGTGTGATATTTATATTATTAATACTTGTACAGTTACAAATAATAGTGATAAAAAAAGCGAAAAAATAATTCGTAATGCAATTAGACGTAATCCTGATGCTTGTATTGTAGGTATTGGATGTCATATGGAATATAATAAAGATAAAAAAATTCCAGGAGTTAATATTACGATTGGTAATTACAATAAATCAAAAATTGTTGAATTAGTGGAAGAGTGGTTTAAGAATAAGCAGGATATTATTACTTTTAGTGATATGAATAATGTTGCATTTGAAGATATGGAAATAAATCATTTTGAAAATAGAACAAGAGCATTTGTCAAAATTCAAGATGGATGTAATAATTTTTGTAGTTATTGCGTTATCCCTTATGTAAGAGGAAGATGTCGCTCTAAAGAAGAGATTAAGGTAATATCTGAAATTACTACTCTAGTTAATAATGGTTATCAAGAAATAGTATTAACAGGAATCCATACAGGTAATTATGGAAGAGATATTAATACTTGTTTTTCGGATTTAGTGACAAATATTCTAAAAATTAATGGATTAGTTCGTCTTAGAATTTCATCAATTGAAATAACAGAATTAGATGATCAATTTTTAGAATTATTAAAAAATGATATATTGTGTAATCACTTACATATTCCGTTGCAATCAGGATGTAATAAAATACTAAGATTAATGAATCGTAAATATGATACTGATTATTTTTATGATATGATTAATAAAATTAGGAAAGTACGACCTGATATTTCCATTACCACTGATATCATAGTAGGGTTTCCCGATGAAAATGATGATGATTTTAATGAAACAATGGAATTTGTTAAAAAGATTAATTTCAGTAAAGTACATGTATTTCCATATTCGAAAAGAGATGGTACGGTTGCTGCAAAAATGCCTAATCAAGTAAATGAAAGCGATAAGAAATTAAGAACTAAACAATTGATTAGTTTATCTAATCAATTAGAGAAAGAATATAGTTTAAATTTTATTAATAAAGAATTAGATGTTTTAATTGAAAAAACAGATAATAATTATAGTTATGGTCATACTAGTAATTATTTATATTTAAAAATAAAAAAAGCATTAAAATCAAATATGATTTATAATATAAAAGTAACAAAAGATATGTTAGAGGAGTAATATGCAAATAAAGGGTAATTTTCGTAAAACTATTTTTAAATCAGATAAGGGCTATCAAGTAGGCCTTTTCAAAGTGCGAGAATTAGATGATGATAATTACAAGGAACATCTTAATAAAACAATTACTTTTACAGGTTATTTTCCTGAATTAAATGAAAATGATTATTATGTTTTTAATGGTAGTTTTAAAGAACATGAAAGATATGGATCGCAATTTAATGTCGTTAGTTATGAAGTTATAAGACCGACTGGTAAAGATGCTGTTATTGATTTTTTATCATCCGATTTATTTAAAGGAATTGGAGAAAAGAAAGCAATTAAGATTGTTGAAGTTTTAGGTGATGATGCACTAACAGTTATTATTGAAAATCCTAATAATTTAATGTTAGTTCCAGGTATAACTGAAAAACAAAAAGAGATAATTTATAATAATTTAGTAAAATATCAGGCAAGTTATAAAGTTATTCTTTATTTAACAGAGATTGGTTTTAATACCAAAGATGCACTAACTATTTTTTATCAATATCATGAAAATACGCAAAATGTAGTTTTAGAAAATATCTATTGTTTAGTAGATGATATTAATGAAATAAGTTTTAGAAAAATAGATAGTTTTCGTAATAACTTAGGAATTGAATTAACAGACGCGAGAAGAATTAATAGTGGTATTAAATATGTATTTAATGAAATTGCAGCGACTAAAGGAGATATTTATCTATTTAAAGATGAATTAATTAATTATACGATGCGTGCTTTAAATATTATGGATTATGATTTAATAGAAGAATGTCTTATTAATTTAATAACTAAAGGTGAAATTGTTAATAAAGAAGAGAAGTATTACTTAAAGAAGTATTATTTAGAAGAACTTTATGTTAGTAAAAGATTAATTAATTTAACTAGAATGGTTGGTTTAAAAATAGATACTAATTATTTTGAAGCATTAGAAAAAACATTTGATATAAAGTTCAATAATGATCAAAAAGACGCAATTATTAAAAGTTTAGAAGAACAGTTTTTAATTATAACGGGTGGACCGGGGACTGGTAAAACAACAATTATCAAAGCGATTGTTGAATTATATTCGGCAATTTTTGGTTTGAATTATGAAGCTTTATCGAAAGAAATTGCTTTATTAGCACCAACTGGTAGAGCAAGTAAAAGAATTAGTGAATCAACAACTTTACCAGCATATACTATTCATCGCTTCTTAAAATGGGATAAAGAAAGCAATACCTTTGGAGTTAATAGTGAGAATAAAAGTGAAGTTAAAATGGTTATTGTTGATGAATCGAGTATGATTGATTTAAGTTTGTTCCATAGTTTGTTACAAGGATTAAACGAAGGTACTAGGATAATTTTAGTAGGTGATTATGATCAATTACCAAGTGTTGGTTGTGGCCAAGTGTTAAAAGATTTAATTGAAAGTGATTGCTTTGTAATAGTTAAACTAAAAGAATTATATCGCCAAGCCAAAGAATCAAATATCATTAAACTAGCGTATGATATTAATAATCAAACTTTAGATGAAGATATTTTGTTTTATAAAGATGATTTAACATTTATTGAAGCTGATAACAATAACTTAAAAGATAAGTTGTTTGATGTAGTTAAGGACTATACTTATAATGATTATAATAGATTTCAAATATTGGCACCAATATATGCATATGATAATGGCATTGATGATTTAAATGTTTTTTTACAGAGCGTAATTAATCCTAAGAATGATAATAATAGTATTATTGTTGGTGAACAAGTATATCGTAAATACGATAAAATAATTCAATTGGTTAATATGCCTGATGAAAATATATTTAACGGTGATATTGGGATTATTGAAGAAATTAGCACCGTGCCAAAAGAAATATATGTTAATTATGATGGTAATGTAGTTAAATATACACCATCGATGTTTGATAAGATAAAGCATGGATTTTGTATTAGTATTCATAAATCACAAGGTAGTGAATTTGATACGGTTATTATTCCAATTTTAAATAAGTATAATAAAATGTTATATAAAAAATTAATATATACGGCAGTAACTAGGGCAAAAACTAAATTATATTTGATTGGTGAAGTTAGTGCTTTAAAACAGGCAATTAATAATGATTCATATAAAGAAAGAAAAACAACGCTAAAAAAATTTATAATTGATGGTATTAATAATTAATTTGAGTTAATAATAATACCGAGGTGAATAAAATATGAATACATGCGGTAGAGTTTGTACACATGTGATAGGTTTTGCAATTATTGCAGGAGCAATTGCTTATTTAGCACTTCCTAAAAGGAAGAAAGAGGAACTTTGTGATAAAGTAAAAACTATCAAGAAAAAAGAACTAAAAATGTTAGATGATTTAAGTTAACCCCATGATTGGGGTTTTATTGTCCAATAAAAAAATTATATATTTAATTTTTACTTATAGTTTGATATAATGAAGATAGGTGAGAAATATGTTAAAAAAGAAAAAAGAGAAAGTAGATATTGAAAATTTAAATGAAGTGATAAGTACATCTAGTAAAATATTGAAAATAGTTTATGTGTTGTCAATTTTTGCGATAATTGCATTTGGAATTATTTTGTTGCGAGAAACAAAAGTATTGAAAATTATCTTACAAATACTAAAGGTAATTTCTCCATTATTTATTGGAATAATTGTTGCTTGGTTACTTGATCCATTAGTTAATTGGTTTGTTAAAAAAGGTGTGAAAAGAGTTATTGCATCTATCTTTGCATTTTTCATATTATTGTTAGTCGTTTATTTATTGGCAATATTAATATTTCCAACATTAGTTACACAAATTAATGAATTTATTACTGTTATACCATCAATATTTAATAGTATTTCAGATTTTATTAATGACTTATTTACAAAATTAAGTAGTTCAGGAACTGATTTTTCAACTGTTAAACAGCAAGTATTTACATCAATTGAAAATTTGAGTTTAAGTTTAACAACTAAATTACCTTTATCAGTTGTCAATTTTGTAACAGGTTTTGTTTCTGGTATTGGTATATTCTTATTAGGATTGGTAGTTGGTTTCTATTTATCAATTGATTTTAATGGAATTAAGCGTATTTTAGATTTTATACCTAAAAAGTATCACCATAGTATTGTTGAGTTATCAACTAGACTTAATAGTTCTTTTAGAAATTTTTTACAAGGGACATTATTTGTTTCACTAGCGGTGTTTGTATTAAGCTTAATTGGTTTTAGTGTTATTGGATTAAAAGCACCAATGTTATTTTCTTTAATATGTGCAATTACCAATATAATTCCTTATATTGGTCCTTGGATAGGAGGAGCAATTGCAGCCATTGTTGGATTTACGGTTAGTCCATTGGTAGGAATTTTAACTGTTGTTATTGCATTTGTAATTCAGCAAGTTGATTCTATCATTTTACAACCATTAATTATGGGTAAAACAATGAAATTACATCCAGTAGTAATTATGGTAGGATTGTTAGTATTTGGATCTTTCTTTGGGGTATGGGGTATGATTTTAGCAACACCTATTATGGCAGGATTTAAAACAGTTTTAAATTATTTTGATGAAAAGTATGATTTAATGAGTAAAATAAAATTTAAAGATGAAGAAGAAGAAATAGATAAGTAATGGTGATGGTCGTATGAAAATTTATTTAATAAGTGGAAAAGCAAGACATGGAAAAGATAGTCTTGCTAATTTCTTAAAAGAGGAACTAGATAATAATGGTGAAAGGGTTTGTTTTGTTAGATATGCAGCATATATAAAGTTTTATGCTAAAGAGTATTTTGGCTGGGACGGAGAGGAAGAAACAAAACCAAGAGAACTATTACAACATTTAGGAACAGATATTATTAGAAAACAAATAGATCCATTATTTCATGTTAATCGCATATTGCAGGATATTAAGGTTTTATCATTTTTTTACGATACTATTATTATCCCGGATGTAAGAACACCTGAAGAAATCTTGATTCCAAAGGAAAATTTTGATAAAGTAGTTTCTATTAATGTTTTTAGACCTAATTTTGAAAGTGAATTGAATCAAAAAGAACAAGCCCATTTAACAGAAATAGGGCTTGATGAATTCAAAGATTATGACTATAAAATAATTAATGATAAAGGGCTTGATGAGTTAAAAGATAAAGCTTTAGAGATAATTGAGAGTGAGCGAATGAAAGATGGAGAAGAATAATTTAAAAAAATTATATATTGATTTTTTTGTAGGAAAAGATCATGTGCAAATACCTAGTGCACCGGTAATTCCCGAAAATGATGCTAGTTGTTTATTTAATACAGCAGGAATGCAACCATTAGTACCATATTTGATGGGGCAACCACATCCTAAAGGAAAAAAATTAGTCGATGTGCAAAAATGTATTAGATTAACTGATTTAGATGAAGTTGGTGATAAAACACATCACACTTTTTTTGAAATGTTAGGAAACTGGAGTTTAGGAGATTATTTTAAAGAGGAATCAATTAGTTATAGCTTTGAGTTTTTAACTAAAGTTC
>CAZNQV010000009.1:22336-22593 GCA_964575655.1 uncultured Muribaculaceae bacterium
AAGTCAGTTTTCGCCTGCTCTCTTTGAGGGGCAAATATTCCAACTGAAAAATTAGCATTTACGGTATTTAGAGGTAATGATTTGGTTCCTGCAGATGAAGAAAGTGTTAATTTTTGGATGACGCATGGTGTTAAAAAGGAACGAATAGCATACTTAGGAGAAGAAGATAATTGGTGGGGACCGGTTAATGAAACAGGGCCTTGTGGACCTGATACAGAGATTTTCTATTTTAATAGTAATGATGATATCCCAGAAAA